>JAJFMR010000011.1 GCA_020696915.1 Rhizobiaceae bacterium
GCTTGCTACTCCGGGAAGTCCGGCAGGCTCCTGAACGCAATCCTGAGTGCGTTCGACCAGCCGTCAGAGACAGTCCTGTAGTAGGGATCGTCGTGGCCGATGCGTCGCTTGAGCCCGATCCTGAACATATCCTTCTCGTAGAATGCGAGGTCGAGCGGCAGTCCGACCGACAGGTTGGATTTCAGCGTCGAATCGAAGGAAACGATGAGCAGCTTCACCGTTTCGGCAAAGCTCATCGAGCGGTCGTAGGCACGCACGATGATGGGCTTGCCGTATTTGGTCTCGCCGACCTGGAAGAACGGCGTGTCGTCGCTCGATTCGATGAAATTGCCTTCCGGATAGATCATGAACAGACGCGGATCGGTGCCGCGGATCTGGCCTCCCAGGACGAAGGAAGCATTGAAATAGCTGTCTGCCTTCTCGCCTGCCGGGGTCGAACTGGCGATCACTTCCTTGACGACGCTGCCGACCAGCCTTGCGGTCTGGTACATCGACGGTGTTCCGAGGACCGTCGGCACCCGTTCCGAAATGGCCTTGGCACGCTCATCGAGAATGCTGATCACCGATTGTGTGGTCGCCAGATTGCCGGCCGACATCAGCACCACGACGCGCTCGCCGGGCTCCTCCCAGATATGCATCTTCCGGAAGGTGGAGATCGAATCGATCCCCGCATTGGTGCGGGTGTCGGACATGAATACCAGGCCGCGATCGATCTTGAGGCCAACGCAATAGGTCATGGGATTCGGCAGTTCCGCGCAAATGAGGGTGATTACTGCTCTACCGTGATCCTCACCGCAAGCTGTTCCTGAGCCTGCCCCTTGCGTATCCCGGACACAGGCATGGCGTCACGATAGTCCCGCCCGGTCGCCATCCGGACATATCGCTCGTCGGGCGAGATGCCGTTCGATGCATCGAATGCGACCCAGCCGAGCATCGGCACATGCGCTTCCGCCCAGGCGTGGCTCGCCACCTGCTCGACCGAGGCGTCGATCATCAGATAACCGCTCACATAACGGGCGGGGAAGCCGAGTTTTCGGGCCGCGGCGGCAAAGATGTGGGTGTGGTCCTGGCAGACGCCGCTGCCAAGCTGCAGCGCCTCTTCAGCGGTGGTGCCGGCATGCGTGGCGCCCTGCACATAGTCGACGCGCTCCGCGACCTTTGCCATGAGCGCGTGCAGCCTGTCCAGGTCGGAGCCGCCTCCCACCGAGCCCGCGAGCTCGCTGACGGCCTTCCCGGGCGCTGTCAACGGAGTCGCCTGCTCGAACAGCCAGAGCGGCGCGAATCCGCGATGCTGGCCGAGCACGCCGGTCGTGTCGAAGGTCTCGACCTCGCCGCTTGCGTCGATGCCGATCGCCAGGGTTTCACCTTCGACGCTGACCAGCCGCGTTTCGTTCTCGAACTGGTCGACGAAGCGGACCTCCTCTTTCGCCCCGCTGACGGACAGCGACCAGGAAAGCACCGACTGTGTCCTCGAGCTGCGAGGCGTCAGTCTAAGCCGCTGCAGAGCGTGGACCGGCGCGTCGTAGGTATAGTCGGTCCGGTGTGAGATCTTCAGCCGCATTCGACAGGCCCTAAAGTAATTCCAGCAAAAGTGCGAAGCGGTTTTGCGTCCGAAATTGCGAGAAAACAAGAAGATGGAGCATTCCCGTGATTCTGAGAAAAGCCGAAACGCTCTATTGGAAGCGGTAGCCGGTGGCGACTTCGTCGCCAAGGCGGTAGTTGTCGCGGATGAAATTGGTCAGGAACTCGTGCAGGCCGAAATCGAAGATGTCCTTGATGGAGCCGACCTTCAGCCGGGCCAGCGTTTCCTCGACGGTGCCGTGGCAGGGCAGGCGTGCTCCGTATTCCTGCTCACGGAATTTCAGATGCTCGGCAAGGAACCGGTAGCAGAAGGTGAGTGAGCGCGGCATACGCGGGTTGAGGATCAGGTAGTCGGCAATGTTGGTCGGCCGGTAGTCCGCCTCGTAGACCCAGCGATAGGACCGATGAGCGGACACCGACCGGAGGATCGATTCCCATTGCGAGTTGTCGAGCGTCGAGCCGACCCAGGCAACCGACGGCAACAGCACGTAGTATTTCACGTCCAGGATACGTGCCGTGTTGTCCGCCCGCTCAATGAAGGTGCCGATCTGTGCGAAGTCGAATATCTCGTTGCGCAGCATGGTTCCGTAGAAGGCGCCGCGGATCAGCGCCGTCTCCCGTTTGATGGCGTCCAGCACCGTTGCCAGATCGCGTTCGTCTATTGGCTCGGCCAGCATCCGCCGCAGCGACATCCAGGCCTCGTTGATGCACTCCCAGGTCTCGCGCGTCAGCGCCGTGCGCACCATTCGAGCGTTGGTGCGGGCGATCTCGATCGACGCCATGGAGCTTGACGGATTGCCGGTGTCGCGGATCAGGAAATCAGAGACGGTGGCCGCCGAATATCCTTCATGCTTCTGCGCATAGGAATGCTCCGCACCGGCGCTGAGCAGCACCGACCTCCACTCCTCGTCGGCGCTCTGCGTGCGCGTCAGCGCCATGCGCAGACCGGCGTCGACAAGGCGCGCCATGTTCTCGGCGCGCTCTATGTACCGGTTCATCCAGTAGAGGCCGTTTGCGGTGCGCCCAAGCAGCATGACGGGTTCAGCGCCGGCCGGACGAGGATTGGAAAGCGACCACGGGCCCCGCAAAGGTAATATCCTGGCCGGATTCCGGGTTTCGCTGCATCTCTGCCTTTCCCTGTCCCTGATGTGCTGCCGCGGCCCAATCCAGGGCGCCGGTCAGTCGTCGAGCACCCATGTGTCCTTCGTTCCCCCGCCTTGCGAGGAGTTCACCACCAGCGATCCTTCGGTGAGCGCCACCCGGGTCAGCCCGCCGGGCACGATGCGGATGCGGTCCGAAACCAGCACGAAGGGCCTGAGATCCACGTGCCTTGGTGCCAGCCCCGCCTCGGTCAGCACCGGGCAGGTCGAGAGCGACAGCGTCGGTTGGGCGATGTAGTTGGACGGCCGCGCGGCGAGCTTGGCAGCGAAAGCCTCACGCTCCCTGATCGTGGACGTCGGCCCCACCAGCATCCCGTAGCCGCCCGAGCCATGCACTTCCTTGACTACGAGTTCGCCGAGATGCTCGAGGACGTATTTCAGGCTGTCCGGTTCCGAGCAGCGCCAGGTCGTGATGTTCTCCAGCATCGCCTTGCGGCCGGTATAGAACTCGATGATCTCGGGCATGTAGGAATAGGTGGCCTTGTCGTCGGCGATGCCCGTTCCCGGCGCGTTGGCGATGGTGAGGTTACCAGCGCGGTAGACATCCATGATGCCGGCGACGCCGAGCGCCGAATCGGGGTTGAAGGTCAGCGGGTCGAGGAAAGCGTCGTCTACACGGCGATAAAGCACGTCGATCTGCTTGTAGCCTTCGGTCGTGCGCATCGCGACATGTCCGTCCACGACCCGCAGATCGTGTGCTTCGACGAGTTCGACGCCCATCTGGTCGGCCAGGAACGCGTGCTCGAAATAGGCCGAGTTGAAGCTGCCCGGCGTGAGCACCGCAATCGCAGGGGGTGCGCTCACATTGTCGGGCCTGACGGCCCCGAGCGACTGCCGCAGGATCTGTGGATAGTTCTCGACCGGCCGGACCTTGATCTGCTGGAACAGTTCGGGAAAGAGATGCATCATCGTTTCCCGGTTTTCCAGCATATAGGATACGCCCGAGGGCGTGCGCGCATTGTCTTCCAGAACGAAAAACTCGTTCTCCCCGGTGCGCACGACGTCGACCCCTATGATGTGGGTATAGACGCCTGCAGGCGGGCGAACCCCGATCATCTCGGGCAGGAACATGGCGTTGCCGGCGATCAGCTCTTTGGGGATGCGGCCGGCCCTCAGAATCTCCTGCCGATGATAGATGTCATCCAGGAAAGCGTTGAGCGCCTGTACGCGTTGCTCCAATCCCTGCGTCAGCCGCCGCCATTCGGCGCCCGAAATGATACGCGGAACGATGTCGAAAGGTATCAGGCGTTCCGCCGCCTGTTCGTCGCCATAGACTGCGAAGGTGATGCCGGTCTTGCGAAAAACGCGCTCGGCATCGCGGGTCTTTTCAGTCAGCCTGGCGGGATCCTGCTGCTCAAGCCAGCGTTGATACTCCGTGTAGCAGGGCCTGAGACCCGACTTGTCCGGCAGCATCTCGTCGAACGCGACCAAGCGCATACTCCCCTTCGGTGCCATTTCAAATTGCATGGAATGGAAATGCAAGCGCAATTGAAGACACCTGACGCCGAGCACCGTTTCCAGACGAGCTGCGTGAGGACCGTTCGATGTTTCATTGCGGTTTGCCGCGGGAGGACCGAAGCATCCGGAAATTTTGGAGCACGCGAAACAAGTTCAGGCGGTCCCTCGTATGGTATGGTGAAACCTCGGTTTCGAACTGCTCGGGGCCACCCGCGCATGAAGTGGAAGGAGCCGGAACGATGCGCCGCCTTGCTACAGCACTCTTTGCAGCTTCGATTGCCGCTGTAGGCAGCTCGGGCGCCGGGCAAGCCGAGATCAGCGCGGCGCAACGGGTCATAGAAGCTCAGCTCCAGGCTTTTCAGGCGGATGACGGCGCGCGTGCCTATTCCTACGCCGCGCCGGGCGTGAAGCGGATTTTTCCAAGCGTGGACGCCTTCATGAGCATGGTCGAAAGCGGCTATCTGCCGGTCCGCAGGCCGAAGCGCTATTCCTTCGGGAAAGCCGCGGAGCCGAGCACCACGTCGATTATCCAGCAGGTGATGATCGTCGGTCCGGACGGCAGGGACTACGAGGCCGTCTACACATTGGAGCTCCAGCCGGACGGCATCTATCGCATCACAGGAGTCAGCCTGCGGGCAGCCAACTCGCTGAGTACCTGATGGCCGATCGATTTCAGCCCGATCATGGCTACGGCGGGGGAATGTCGCCCCGCGCCCAGGTCTCGCCGATGGCGGCGGCCCGCTCTGCAAACGTCCCGCTCTCGATGGCTTCGCGGATACCCTGCATCAGGTGCTGATAATAGGCCAGATTGTTCCAGGTGAGCAGCATGGCGCCGAGCGCCTCCTGCGACCTGACCAGATGATGAAGATAGGCGCGGGAGTAGTCGCGCGCGGCCGGGCAGTCGCTCTCCTCGTCGAGCGGGCGCCGGTCTTCGGCATGGCGGGCGTTCCTGAGATTGACCTTGCCGCGCCTGGTGTAGGCGAGGCCATGGCGTCCGGCGCGTGTCGGCATGACGCAGTCGAACATGTCGATGCCAAGCGCAACCGATTTCAATATGTCGTCGGGCGTTCCGACGCCCATCAGATAGCGCGGCCTGTCGGCCGGCAGTTCTGGGCAGGCGACGTCGAGGATCTCGAGCATCACCGCCTGAGGTTCGCCTACGGCGAGGCCGCCGATGGCATAGCCCTTCAGGTCCATCGCCTTCAGCGCCCGGGCCGAGCGAACCCTGAGCGCAGGCAGGTCACCGCCCTGCACGATCCCGAACATCGCCTTGCCCGGCTGCTCCCCGAAAGCCGTCCTGCAGCGCTCCGCCCAGCGCAGCGACATCTCCATGGCGCGCTCCACCTGGTCGGGCTTCGACGGCAGCGCGACGCATTCGTCGAGCTGCATCTGGATGTCGGCACCGAGCAGTCCCTGGATCTCGATCGAGCGTTCGGGCGTAAGGCGGTGAGACGAGCCGTCGATATGCGAGCGGAACGTGACGCCGTCCTCGTCCAGCTTGCGCAGCTGCGCCAGCGACATCACCTGGAAACCGCCGGAGTCGGTCAGGATGGGCCAGGGCCAGCGCGCGAATTCGTGCAGCCCGCCGAGCGCCGCCAGGCGTTCGGCGCCCGGCCTGAGCATGAGATGATAGGTATTGCCAAGGATGATGTCCGAGCCGGCGGCACGCACCTGGTCCATGTACATCGCCTTCACCGTGCCGGCCGTTCCCACCGGCATGAAAGCCGGCGTGCGGACGGTGCCGCGCGGCATGGTGATCTCGCCGCGCCGCGCCTTTCCGTCGGTGGCGGTCAGTCGGAAGCCGAAGCGCTCGGCCGTCGCATGCCGCGAATCGCCGCAGGTCGACTGCTGCGTGATCACGGCGTGGCCCTGAACAGCAGGCTGGCGTCGCCGTAGGAATAGAACCTGTAGCCATTGCGGATGGCATGCGCATAAGCGTCGCGCATGGTTGCCAGTCCGGAGAAGGCGGCGACCAGCATGAATAGCGTCGAGCGCGGCAGATGGAAATTGGTGACGAGCGCGTCGACGGCGCGGAACCGGTAGCCGGGCGTAATGAAAATGCTGGTCGGCGCGGCCCATGCGTCGACTGTTCCGTCCTCGGCCGCCGCTGCCTCGAGGAGGCGAAGCGCGGTGGTTCCGACGGCAACGATCCTGCTGCCGCGCGCTCTGGCCGCATTGAGCGCCTGGGCAGTCGAGGCGGGGATCCATCCATTCTCGGCATGCATGACGTGGCCCGAGGTGTCCTTGGACTTGACGGGCAGGAAAGTTCCCGCGCCGACGTGGAGCGTCACGAATTGCCGCTCGATGCCCCTGGCATCAAGGGCCGCCAAAAGCTCCGGCGTGAAATGCAGCCCCGCGGTTGGCGCCGCGACGGCTCCCTCCCGGCTTGCGTAGGTCGTCTGGTAATCGGTCTGGTCGCGCTCGTCGCCGGGCCGCCGAGAAGCGATGTAGGGCGGCAGCGGCAGGTGCCCGACACTGTCCAGCGCCTCGTCCAGGAATGCACCGGAAAGGTCGAAGGCCAGCAGCACCTCGCCGGCCTCCCGCTTCTCCAGCACGGTGGCATCAAGGGTGCCGAGCAGGCAGGCGTTTCCGTCATGGCCGAAGCTGATGCGGTCGCCGGGAGCGACCCGCTTGGCCGGGCGCAGGAAGGCGAGCCAGCGGTCGGCCGCCACGCGCTGGTGCAGCGTGGCCTCGATTGAAGCAGAATGGTCGCCGCGCCGCCGCATCCCGTTGAGGCGCGCCTTGATTACTTTCGTGTCGTTGAAGACCAGCACGTCGCCCGGATCGAGCAGGGCAGGGAGGTCGGCCACCATCCTGTCCTCGATGTCCTGGCCGGGCCGCACCATCAGCAGCCGGGCGGCGTCGCGCGGTACCGCCGGACGCAGCGCGATCCGGTCTTCCGGCAGATCGAAGTCGAACAGGTCGACGCGCATCAATAGATCCTGATGAGGACGGCTCCGGCAAGCAGCAACGCCGCGCCCGCCATGCGGCCGAGCGAAATCTCGCGGACCGCCACGCCAAGCACCCCGAGGCGGTCCACGATCATCCCGGCAAGCAGCTGTCCGGTAACGATGAACGCCATTGTGGCGGCAGCACCGAGACGGGGTGTCAGGGTGAGCGCGATGGTCACGTAGGCGGCGCCCAGACAGCCGCCTGCAACGAACATCCAGGGCGGCGGCGCCCGCCAGGCAATGGACACGCCCTGCGTCCCCGCCAGCAGCGCCGAAACAGCCGCCAGTACGACGGCCCCCGCGACGAAGGAAGCGGCGGCGGCTGCCACGGGCATCCCGAGGCCCCGGCTCAGCTCGGCATTTATGGGGGCCTGCACGGCGATGAAGGCCCCGGCCAGCAAGCCGAGCACAGCCGAGAACAGGCCTGCCATGCGGCCGGTCAGGCTTCGACGTCGGCGGCGACCTTCATCGAGACGATGCGGTCAGGATCCTTGACTGGCTCGCCGCGCTTGATGTTGTCGACGTTTTCCATACCTTCGATCACCTGGCCCCAGACCGAGTACTGGCGGTTCAGGAAACTGGCGTCGTCGAAGCAGATGAAGAACTGCGAATTCGCAGAATTGGGGTTCTGGGACCGCGCCATGGAGCAGGTGCCGCGTGCATGGTTCATGTTCGAGAATTCGGCCTTGAGATCCGGCTTGTCCGAGCCCCCCATGCCGGCGCGCGATGGATCGAAATTGCGGCCACCGGACTTGCCGAACTTCACGTCGCCCGTCTGCGCCATGAATCCCTCGATGACGCGGTGGAACACGACCCCGTCATAGGCGCCTTCCCTGGCCAGTTCCTTGATGCGGCCGACATGGCCGGGCGCCAGATCGGGGAACAGTTCGATGACCACCCGGCCCTTGGTGGTCTCCATGATTATCGCGTTGTCGCGATCCGTTATGTCAGCCATTGTCGCGTTCCCTGTGCGAGAAATTGGTTACTTGTCGCCGGCGATGCGCACCTTGAGCATCCGGTCGGGATCGGCGACTGCCCCGGTGTTCGGATCGTCGCTCTTCTTGATGGTGTCGACGAGTTCCATTCCGCTCTCGACGTTGCCGACGATGGTATACTGGCCGTTGAGATGGGGATTGGCCGCCAGCATGATGAAGAATTGCGAGTTTGCGGAGTCGGGGTCGGCCGAGCGCGCCATGCCGACCACACCGCGTGTGTAGGGCTCGCTCGAGAACTCGGCGGCGAGATCGGGGCGGCTGGAACCCCCCGTTCCCGCCCGGGCGGGATCGTAGCCGTCCTGCATGTCGCCGAACTCGACGTCGCCGGTCTGCGCCATGAAGCCGTCGATGACCCTGTGGAAGGCCACGTTGTCGTAAGCGCCTTCGCGGACCAGTGCCTTGATCTGTTCGACGTGACCGGGAGCCAGGTCCGGCCGCAGCGCAACGGTGACGTCGCCGTCCTTCAGGGTGATGATCATGGTGTTTTCGGGGTCGGCGGCAAGCGCGGCGGAGCCTCCGAAGAGGGCTGCCATCATGACGAAGGCCGAAGCAAGCGTGCGGAATTGCATGAACTGTCACTCCTGCAGATCTAGGCGGTCTTGAACTTCCGGGTCAGCGCCGTTGCCACGACCGCCGGCACGAAGGGTCTTATGTCGCCGCCCATGGAGGCTATCTGGCGCACGAGTGTGGCGGTAATCGTGCGGACCGAAGGACTGGCCGGCAGGAAGACCGTCTGCAGCTCCGGGGCCATCGTCTCGTTCATGCCCGCCATCTGCATCTCGTAGTCGAGATCGGTGCCGTCGCGCAGGCCGCGGATCATAATCGAGGCGTGGTGGCTGCGCGCCGCCTCGATCACCAGCCCGTCGAAGGCGATGACCTTGATTCGGCCCGCTTCGGACCCGAACTCGTCGGCCGCGGCCGCCTCGATGAGCTGCAGGCGCTCCTCGTAATTGAACAAGGGTGCCTTGCCGGGGTGCACGCCGATTGCCGCATAGACGATGTCGGCCACCGCAAGCGAAGCCTTGAGAACATCGAGATGGCCGTTGGTCAGCGGATCGAACGATCCCGCATAGAGGGCATTGCGGCTGGTCATTGCGGCTGCCTTCTAGCGAGCCTCTCGGGCAAAGGCAATAAAGGCGCCTGGCGCAGCACTGTAGGACGTTCAGAGCTTTCTGGCGGCCACCACGTGCCCGGCCACCGGCTCGCCGTGCTCCTTGCGCAATGTCTCCAATCGCATCCGGAGAACTTCGAAACCGGCGGCCTCGAGGGTCGAGGCAACGTAGCCGCCCGAATGCTGGTAACGCCCGTTCACCTGTAGCTTGTACGCCTTGCCGTCGTCAGCGGTCGCCTCGACGGTGAAGGCCAGCAGGCCGCCCGCAACGAGCGCCTTGGCGGCGCCTGCGGCAAATGTTTCCAGTGCCCCGAAATAGCAGAGGGTGTCGGCCGAAAAGACGATGTCGTAGGGCTCTTCGACACCGGCCAGATAGGACGTGAGTTCGGACTTGACGAGCTGGTCGTAGAGGCCGGTGCGGGCGGCGCGGGCGAGCATGCCGGAGGACAGGTCGACACCGCAAAGATGACCCGCAAATTCGCGGGCGTGGACTGCGCATAGCCCGGTGCCGCAACCGGCATCGAGGACGCGGAATACCCTCTCCCTCGGCGCCGCAAATTCATCGAGTTCGGCACCCACCAGGGCCGGAGCCTGGTAGTCGAGCGCGGCGAGCCTGGCATCGAAGCTATCTGAAAAGCGATCGAACATGGTCTCTATGTAACCGTCGGTGGCGCGCGCCGGCATCTCCTTGCCTTCGAGCACCACGAGCAGGTACTGCGCCTCCTTGTCGTCGGGCTTGGCGTCAAGCCATCTCCTGACCACTTCGGCCGCGCCCTCGATATCGTCGTTGCGGACATACGCGCTGGCCATCAGCGCGATGGAGATGGTGCCCCGCGGCATCAGTTCCGTAGCGAGCCGCGCATGGCGGACCGCCTCCTCGAAGCGCCGCTGCGCTGCAAGCACGTTCGTCAGATTGTAGTGAGCGAGCCCGAACCTGGGTCGCGCCTCGACGACCATTCGCAAGAGCATCTCGGCATCGTCGTCGAGGCCGCGTCCATGCAGCAGCGCGGCGAGATTGTTCATCGCACCGTAAGCGGCCGCGTCGGCCTGGATTGCGTTCTGGTAGGCGTCGACCGCGCTCCGGAAGTCGCCGGCCTCGACATAGATGTTGCCGCGGTTGGTCAGCACGCCCGAATGATTGGGGGCTAGCGCGGTGGCCCGGTCGATCAACGCGCAAGCGTCCACCAGCCGGCCCTCGAGGCAGCGGACGGAAGCCATCCAGTTCAGCGCGTCCACATGATCCGGATCAGCCTCCAGCAGCTTGGCAAGGATTGCCAATCCGGGCTCGGCCTGTCCAACGGAAAAAAGGCGCCCGGCAGCCACCATGCGTTCGAATTGCCACGCTGCCAGTCGCTCTGCATCGCCCTCTATCATGTACGCCACAATGCGTCGGAGCGGGCCGCTTGAAAAGAGGGACCCCGCACGGTGCTCGACCGGGCACGGCAGAAATTCACGAACCGGCCGGGGAGAAATGAAACAAAAACGGTTTCCCGCCGTTGTCTGCTCCAGGAGACGATAGCCATGATGATTTACGTGCTCGCGGTCGCCATGACCTTTGCCATGCTGGTTGCTACTTTCGTGGGCCTGCAGCAGGAGGCGGAACGGATGCGTTTCCAGGAAAGGGCGGTCAGGGCGAAGGGGTTTGGGAATGCCCGCGGGCCGCGCTGACATTCTTCCCCACGCTCCATGGACCAAAGCCTGGTGCAACGCGCGCCAGGCTTTTTCGTCCGAACCGCATGCGGAGCCTCGTTTAGGTTGACATAGAGGCCCCCCGCCTTCCTGCCGGTTTCGTTTTGATGTATCCGTGATCAAAACGAAAGCGCAGAAGGGCCCGATCCATGTTCCTGTCGCAGCGGCACGCCGAGATCATCCAGTTCGCCAAGGACAATGGGCGCGTGCTGGTGGACGATCTCGCCCAGCACTTCGGCGTGACGCCGCAAACAATCCGCAAGGATCTCAACGATCTGTGCGAGCAGCGCCTGCTGTCGCGCATTCACGGCGGCGCACTTTTCCCTTCTGGAATCGAGAACCTGGAATACGAGGCGCGCCGCAAGATCGCCGCCGACGAGAAGGAGGCGATCGGCCGGGCCGCCGCCAAATTGATTCCGGACAGCGCCTCGCTGTTCATCAATATCGGCACCACCACCGAGGCGGTCGGAAAGGCTCTGCTGGACCATGCCGGACTCATGGTCATCACGAATAACATCAATGTAGCCAACAGGATGCGGATCTACCCGTCGATCGAGGTGGTCATCGCCGGAGGCATCGTGCGCGGCTCCGACGGCGGCATCGTCGGCGAGGCCGCCGTCGATTTCATCAAACAGTTCAAGGTCGACTATGCAGTCATCGGCGTGTCGGCGATCGATCACGACGGCGCGCTCCTCGACTTCGATTTCCGGGAGGTGAAAGTGGCGCAGGCCATCATCGCAAATGCCAGGCACGTGATACTGGTCTCCGACTCGACGAAGTTCGAGCGCACGGCGCCCGTCCGCATCGCGCATCTGTCGCAGGTCGACACCTTCATAACCGACCGCTGCGAAATTGCCGCCGTCCGCGCCATCTGCCGCGAGTCCGAGGTCGAGCTGATCGAGACGATGCGCTGATCGCAACAAGGCCCTCGCATTTTCCGCCATTTCGTTTGACATTCGTTCCGTCTTCGAAGTAAGCCAAGACAGCTTTCGAAAACAATAATCATGGTGCAGCGCGAAAGCAGGCGGGAGACTGGTTGGACGCGACCGCGATCTTCGACGTCGTCGTTATCGGCGGAGGCATCAACGGCTGCGGCATCGCCCGCGACGCCGTCGGGCGTGGCTACTCGGTTTTCCTTGCGGAGATGGGCGACCTCGCCTCGGGCACGTCGTCGCTCTCCACCAAACTGATCCACGGCGGCCTGCGCTACCTTGAATTCTACGAGTTCCGCCTCGTGCGGGAATCGCTGATGGAGCGCGAGGTGCTGTGGAAAAGCGCCCCGCACATCATCTGGCCGATGCGCTTCGTGCTGCCCTACGCCAGCGGCGTGCGGCCGGCCTGGCTTATCAGGCTAGGCCTGTTCATTTACGACTACATCGGCGGCCGCAAGCTGCTGCCGGCGACCCGTACCCTCGACATGCGAAGCGATCCGGCGGGAAAGCCGCTCAAGCAGCTGTTTTCGAAGGCTTTCGAATACTCGGACGGCTGGGTGAACGATGCCCGGCTGGTGGTGCTCAATGCACGCGACGCAGCCGATCGCGGCGCCATCATCCGCACCCGCTCGAGGGTCGTCGGTGCGCGGCGCGAGAACGGGACCTGGACGGTTGCGGTCGAGGATCTCCGGCAGGGCACCGTCGAGGAGGTAAAGGCGAGGCTGGTCGTGAACGCCGCCGGTCCCTGGGTCGACCGGGTGCTGTCTGAAGCGCTCGGCGAGAACGACGTGCACAATGTCCGGCTCGTACAGGGCAGCCACATCGTGGTGCCGAAGAAATTCGATGGTTCGCGAGCCTATTTCTTCCAGAACCGGGACGGACGAATAATCTTTGCAATTCCCTACGAGGAGGAGTTCACGCTGATCGGCACCACCGATCGTGACTTTGACGGAGATCCGCAGGAGGCTGCGATCAGCGGGGAAGAGGTCGCCTATTTGTGCGATGCGGCAAGCGAGTATTTCGCGGAGCCGGTACGGCCCGAGCACATCGTCTGGACCTATTCGGGCGTCCGGCCCCTCTACGACGACGGTGCCACCAAGGCCCAGGAAGCTACCCGCGACTACGTCCTGAAATCTCAAGGCCGGGCCGGCGAGGCGCCGCTCATCAACATCTTCGGTGGCAAGATCACCACCTATCGCCGGCTCGCCGAAGCGATGCTGGAGAAGATCGAAGGCGTCCTGGGCGTGCGGGGGAAGCCCTGGACAGCCGGCGCAGCACTGCCGGGCGGCGATTTCTTCGCGGTCGGCTTTGACGGGCAGGTGGGTCGTCTGAGGGCCGCATATCCATTTCTGAGTGCCGGCCACGCAGGCCGGCTGACCCGGCTTTACGGCACGCAGGCCACGTCCCTGCTCGGCAACGCTGCTTCGCATGCCGACCTTGGCCGCTATTTCGGCGCCGATCTCTACGAGGCCGAGGTTCGCTGGCTTGTCGGACGGGAATGGGCAATCACGGCCGAAGATGTATTGTGGCGAAGGACGAAGCGGGGGCTCAGACTGCGTCGGGAGGAGACGCTCGCGCTGGAGGAATTCATGAAAGCGATCGTACCGAAGGTGCACGACGCCGCCGCCGAATAGCCGGCCTGGCAGGATAGCGATCCTGGGGAGTAGCGGGATGCTGGAACTGAGGAATGTGACGAAGACGGTGGCCGGTGCGGAGCACATCCGCAACGTGTCGCTGACCCTTCGGCACGCCTCGCTCAACGTGCTTCTCGGGCCGACGCTGTCGGGCAAGACAAGCCTGATGCGCCTGATGGCCGGACTGGACAGGCCGACCGGCGGCTCGATCTGGTTCGACGGCAAGGATGTCACGGGCGTGCCGGTGCAGAAGCGCGGCGTTGCCATGGTCTACCAGCAGTTCATCAACTATCCGGCGATGACCGTCTACGAGAACATCGCCTCGCCGCTGCGGGTGGCGGGTACCGGCAAGGCCGAGATCGACGACAGCGTGCGGCGCGCCGCCGCGCTGCTCAGGCTGACGCCCTATCTCGACCGCACGCCGCTCAGCCTGTCGGGCGGCCAGCAGCAGCGAACGGCGCTCGCCCGCGCCATCGTGAAGAATGCCGGCCTGGTCCTCCTCGACGAGCCGCTTGCCAATCTCGACTACAAGCTGCGGGAGGAACTGCGGACCGAACTGCCCAGGATTTTCGCCGAGACGGGAGCCATCTTCGTCTATGCGACGACCGAGCCGCACGAGGCGCTGCTGCTTGGCGGCAACACCGCGACCTTGTCGGAGGGCACGGTCACGCAGTTCGGTCCGACCATCGACGTGTTCCGCAACCCCCGCGATCTCGTCACCGCCCGGACCTTCTCCGACCCGCCGCTGAACACCGTCGCGGCTCGCAGGAAGGGCGCCGATTTCCTGCTCGATGCCGGCGTGAAACTGCCCGTGCCGGCGGAATACTCAGGCATTCCCGATGCAGCCTACACGATCGGTTTTCAGCCGCATCATCTGGTGCTCGAAGGCCGCGGTCCGGCGGCAGTGCCGGTCACGGCCAGGGTGCTTGTCACCGAGATCACAGGTTCGGAAAGCTACGTGCACCTCGATTTCGCCGGCGTCCGCTGGGTGATGCTGACGCATGGAATAAAGGACTTTCAGCCCGATGAGACGATAGAAGTCTTCATCGATTCGCGGCACATAATGGTGTTCGACGAGCACGGCCGGTCGGCTGCGCCCCGGGTCGATCGGGCGGCGTGAGGCGGGATCGTGGCGCGCATCGAAATGGGCCATATCCGCCACGCCTACGGGCCGAACCCACGTGCGGCCGAAGATTACGCCCTGCGCGAGGTCCATCAGACCTTCGAGGACGGGGGAGCCTATGCTCTTCTCGGGCCCTCGGGCTGCGGCAAGACCACGCTCTTGAACATCATCTCGGGCCTGGTGCATCCCTCTCACGGCCGGCTCCGCTTCGACGGCATGGATGTCACAGAACTGTCGACACGCGAGCGCAACATCGCCCAGGTGTTCCAGTTCCCGGTCATCTACGACACCATGACCGTCTACGACAACCTCGCCTTCCCGCTCCGCAACCGCGGCGTTCCAGAGGCCGATGTCGACCGCAAGGTTCGCGATACGCTGGCCATGATCGACCTCGCCGACTGGGCGCAACGCAAGGCCAGGGGGCTGACCGCCGACCAGAAGCAGAAGATATCGCTGGGCCGCGGCCTCGTCCGCTCCGATGTCAATGCGATCCTCTTCGACGAGCCGCTGACCGTCATCGATCCGCACATGAAATGGGTGCTTCGGTCGCAACTGAAGCAGCTCCACCGGCGCTTCGCCTACACGATGGTGTATGTGACCCATGACCAGACCGAGGCCTTGACCTTCGCCGACACCGTGGCCGTGATGTACGAGGGCGAGGTCGTGCAGGTCGGAACGCCGGCGGACTTGTTCGAGCGGCCGCGGCATACTTTCGTCGGCTATTTCATCGGCTCGCCGGGCATGAACCTGCTTCCCGTGGCGCTCGACGGCAGGACGGCACGGCTCGGCGAAACCCTGATAAGCCTGCCCGCCGCGGTTTCGGTCGCCAGCGGGGCGGTGACCGAACTCGGCATCCGGCCCGAATATGTCCGCCTCGGCCGTGAAGGCATGGCTGCCGCCGTCACCAAGGTCGAGGACATCGGCCGCCAGAAGATCGTGCGCGCCAGCATCGCTGGCCACGACATTGCGGTCGTGCTGCCGGAGGACGGCGAGATTCCGGCCGAGCCGCGCATCAGCTTCGATCCGGCCGGGATCAACATTTACGCCGACTCCTGGCGGGTCGAGCCGGAGGGCCTCAGGTGACCAAGACCTGGAACAACAGAGCCTGGTTCATGGTGCTCCCGGTGCTGCTGCTGGTCGCCTTCAACGCCGTCATCCCGCTGATGACGGTGGTCAACTACTCGGTGCAGGAAACCTTCGGGAACAATCTCTTCTTCTTCGAAGGCGTAAAATGGTATCAGGAGGTGCTAGCTTCCGAACGTTTTCACGCCGCGCTGCTTCGGCAGTTCTTCTTCACGGCCGTGATCCTGCTGATCGAGATTCCGCTCGGCGTGGCAGTGGCGCTGTCGATGCCGAGGAGCGGGCCATGGGTGTCGGTCTGCCTCGTGCTGATGGCACTGCCGCTGCTCGTTCCCTGGAACGTCGTCGGCGCGATGTGGAACATTTTCGCGCTGCCCGACATCGGTCTGCTCGGCTACGGCATCAATGCGCTCGGCATCGACTACAACTTCACGCGCCAGCCGGTGGCCGCCTGGTTCACGGTCATCCTGATGGATGTCTGGCACTGGACGTCGCTGGTGGTGCTCCTGGCCTATGCCGGCTTGAGCTCCATTCCGGACGCCTACTACCAGGCGGCCCAGATCGACAGTGCCTCGCGCTGGGCGGTATTCCGCTACATCCAGTTGCCGAAGATGAAGCGCGTGCTCACCATCGCCATCCTGTTGCGCTTCATGGACAGCTTCATGGTCTACACCGAGCCCTTCGTGCTGACCGGCGGCGGACCGGGCAATGCCACGACCTTCCTGTCGATCGACCTGGTAAAGGCGGCCCTCGGCGAATTCAACCTCGGCATCGCGGCCGCCATGTCGATCATCTACTTCCTGATGACGCTGCTCGTGTCCTGGCTGTTCTACACGCTGATGACCCGGGGGGAGGAGCAATGAGACGGCCAGGTCCACCGATGCGGCCGTTGGGATGGCTCGTGCCAACGCTCTACATCGTCTTCCTGATGCTGCCGATCTACTGGCTGCTCAACATGTCCTTCAAGACGACCAACGAGATCCTCGGCGGGTTCGGCATGTATCCGCGCAACTTCACGGTCGCCAGCTATGTCGAGATCCTGACGAACCCGGTCTGGTACAATGGCTACATTTCCTCGATCACCTACGTTCTGATCAACATGGTGATCTCGGTGACGGTGGCGCTTCCTGCAGCCTACGCCTTTTCCCGTTACCGCTTTCTCGGCGACAAGCACCTGTTCTTCTGGCTGCTGACCAACCGGATGGCGCCGCCGGCGGTGTTCGCGCTTCCCTTCTATCAGCTCTACTCGGCCATAAACCTGTTCGACACGCCGTGGGCCGTGGCGCTGGCGCACTGCCTTTTCAACATTCCGCTGGCGGTGTGGATTCTCGAAGGCTTCATGTCCGGCGTGCCGAAGGAAATCGACGAGACGGCCTATATCGACGGCTATTCCTGGCCGCGCTTCTTCGTGAAGATATTCATGCCGTTGATCGCCTCGGGTATCGGCGTCACTGCCTTCTTCTGCTTCATGTTCTCGTGGGTAGAGCTACTTCTCGCCAAGACCCTGACGTCCGTGGCGGCAAAGCCGATCGCCGCGGTGATGACGAGGACGGCGAGCACCTCGGGCTACGAGCTTGGCCTGCTTGCGGCGGCCGGCGTACTCACCATCGTTCCCGGCGCGATCGTGATCTGGTTCGTGCGCAATTACATCGCCAAGGGCTTCGCGCTCGGCCGCGTCTAGGATATCTGGAGAAACGCCCGATGGATCTCTCATGGATGGCATGGACCTGGCAGACGGCCGTGTTCTTCGGCGTCATCCTCGCCATGCTCCTCGGCATGACCGCGTGGGAGTGGGCAAGTCCGGGAGGTAACCCGCGGCGCGGCGTGCTCGGCCTCGACACCACGCGCGGCGACCGGCTCTTCATATCGCTGCTCGGCAGCGCGTACATCCATCTCGCCTGGCTGGGCCTCGTCGGTCCCGACCTCGGGTGGGCTCTCGCTCTCTCGATCGCATACGCCGTCGGCGTATTCCGGTTCGTATAGAGGGGAAAACGGGGGAAGGGGCCACCGCCGCTTGCCTCGAGACTGCAACGTGAAAAAACGGAGGAAACTCATGCGACGGCATTTACTAGCATCGACTACCGCCATCGTCCTGCTGCTTGCCGGCGGCAAGGCCTACGCGGGCATGGACGAAGCCAAGGCCTTCCTGGACAGCGAGATCAACGGTCTGTCGACCCTCGACCGCGCCGCCCAGGAAGCCGAAATGCAATGGTTCGTCGACGCGGCGAAACCATTCGCCGGCATGGAAGTCAACGTCCTCTCGGAAGGCATCCCGACCCACAACTACGAGTCGGAGGTGCTGACCAAGGCGTTCGAACAGATCACCGGTATCAAGGTCAACCACCAGATCCTCGGCGAGGGCGAGGTGGTCCAGGCCGTGCAGACCCAGATGCAGACCAACCGCAATCTCTATGACGCCTATGTCAACGATTCGGATCTGATCGGCACCCATTCGCGGCTGCAGCTGGCCGTCAACCTCACCGACTTCATGGCCGGCGAAGGCAAGGACGTTACTCTGCCGACGCTCGACCTCGAAGACTTCATCGGCATCAAGTTCACCACCGGGCCAGACGGCAAGCTTTACCAGCTGCCTGACCAGCAGTTCGCAAATCTATACTGGTTCCGCGCCGACTGGTTCGCCCGCCAGGATCTGAAGGACAAGTTCAAGGCCAAGTACGGCTACGAGCTCGGCGTGCCGGTGAACTGGTCGGCCTACGAGGACATTGCCGAGTTCTTCACCAAGGACGTCAAGGAGATCGACGGCGTCCAGGTGTTCGGTCACATGGACTACGGCAAGCGTGCGCCCGACCTGGGCTGGCGCATGACGGACGCATGGCTGTCCATGGCCGGCACCGGCAGCCCGGGCGAACCGAACGGCATACCGATCGACGAGTGGGGCATCCGGATGGAGGCCGGTTCCTGCAATCCGTCCGGCGCCAGCGTGGCGCGTGGCGGCGAGGCAAACGGTCCGGCTTCGGTTTACGCCATCGCCAAGTGGGACGAGTGGCTGCGCAACTACGCCCCTCCGGGAGCGGCGAGCTACGACTTCTATCAGTCGCTGCCGGCGCTGAGCCAAGGCAATGTCGCCCAGCAGATCTTCTGGTACACGGCATTCCTGGCCGACATGGTCAAGCCGAAGTCGGAAGGCAACAACACCGTCGACGACCAGGGCAACCTGCTCTGGAAGATGGCGCCGTCGCCGCACGGCCCGTATTGGAAGGAAGGCCAGAAGATCGGCTATCAGGACGTCGGTTCCTGGACCATCCTGAAGTCAACGCCGACCGACCGCGCCAAGGCGGCATGGCTCTACGCGCAATTCACCGTGTCGAAGACCGTCTCGCTGAAGAAGGCGCATACCGGACTGACGATCATTCGCGACTCCGACATCCGGCACCAGTCCTTCACCGATCGCGCTCCGAAGCTTGGCGGCTGGGTCGAGTTCTACCGCTCGCCCGACCGCGTCGCCTGGTCGCCGACCGGCATCAACGTGCCGGATTACCCGAAGCTGGCCCAGATCTGGTGGCAGCAGATTGGCGACGTGAACTCCGGCGCCTTCACGCCGCAGGAAGCCATGGATCGCCTCGCCGAGGAGATGGACGTCACGATGGCCCGCATGCAGGCCGCCGACGAGTCCGCCAACGTCTACGGCGGCTGCGGTCCTCGCCTCAACGAGCCGAGGGACCCGTCCGAATGGCTCGGCAAGGAGAACGGTCCGAAGGCCAAGCTGGAGAACGAGAAGCCGCAGGGCGAGACCATCGCCTATGAGGAACTCGTGAAGCGCTGGACGCAGCAATAGGCTGACTTCCGTTGCACGACGATGGAAAGCCGGGGTCCGCCCGGCTTTCTTCGTTCTGCTGCTCACGATCTCGCGTTATGCGGGGGTATCCGGAGCATGGGGACCGAAAACCCTGCTCGCCGGGCGAGGCGTCGTCTTTCCGCAGCCGGTCGCCTCCGGACATCCGGCTCGCAGGTTTTTGGCAGGTTGAGGGAGAGAAAGTCGGTGGCCGGGAATGTTCTAGCGATCGATCAGGGCACCACGTCGACCCGCGCCATCGTTTTCGATGGCACGATGAGGGTGGCGGGCGTGGGCCAGAAGGAATTCGGCCAGCATTTCCCCGCCTCAGGCTGGGTCGAGCACGATCCCGAGGAAATCTGGGAAAGCGTCTTGTCCACATGCCGGCAGGCAATCACCGCCGCCCGGCTGACGGCTGCCGACATCGCCGCCATCGGCATCACCAACCAGCGCGAAACCGTAGTGATCTGGGACAGGGCGACGGGCGAGCCTATTCACAATGCCATCGTCTGGCAGGACCGGCGTACCGCTCCGCTCTGCGCAAAGCTGAAGAAGCAAGGCCTGGAGGCGAAGTTCAACAAGAGAACCGGCCTGCTGCTCGACCCCTATTTTTCGGGGACCAAGATCGCCTGGCTGCTGGACCACGTGAAGGGCGCCCGCCGGCGTGCCGAACGCGGCGAGCTTCTGGCCGGGACTATCGATGCTTTCCTGGTCTGGCGCCTGACCGGTGGCAAGGTGCACGCCACCGATGCCACCAACGCCTCGCGCACGCTCGTCTACAACATCGCCATCAACCGCTGGGACGCCGAGCTGCTGCAGATCCTCGGCATTCCCGTTTCGATGTTGCCTCAGGTGAAGGACTCCTCGGACGATTACGGGGTTACGAAAAGGAATTTGTTCGGGGCCGAGATCCCCATCCTTGGCGTCGCCGGCGACCAGCAGGCTGCAACGATAGGGCAGGCCTGCTTCGAGCCCGGCATGATGAAATCGACCTA
>JAJFMR010000231.1 GCA_020696915.1 Rhizobiaceae bacterium
AGGCGGGCGCATTCCGAGGCGGCACGGACATGGGAACCCAATGTCCGATGTTGCCCGCAACTGCCCGGAAAGATCCAATTGGGGCTGTTACCCGGTCGGATAATCCGCAACATCGGAAAGATACACTTCGGAATTATTCGTTTTGGGGAGAGATCGAAATTCATCGAAGCGGAGTCTTTCCAACATGCATCGTTTCCAGGCCAGCAGCGAATCCGCCAGTGGAACCCGGCATCACCGCCGTTCCGCCTTTTCGATTCTGGCACTGCGGCAGCGTAGCGACAACCATCCCATGGCCATGTTCTTCATCATCGTGGCGATTGCCGTTGCCGCGGCGGCACTGATCTCGCAGTCCGGTGCCGCGTTCGCGTCCTTCGGCGTGCGCAGCGTGGAGCCCGCGTCCGCCGGGACGTCGAGACCGGCCTCCGTTGGAACCGAAATCGCCTGCCACGGGCAGGCATGGGGCGCCGAAAGCGAAGCCTGCCTCTCGGTGATTGCAAGGCAATCTGGCAGGGGAGAAGATCTAAGGGTCCGGGTGATTGCCGCCGCCAATCCGGACCCGACCAATCCCAACATCTTTCAGTAAAGCAAGTCCGCTACTCCGAATCGCGTTCAACGCAAAACCGCTGCGAACGCCTGCTTTGCGGGATTCGCTTTACCGGAAACTGCTGTGTCGCCCGCGCACGCACCGGCCTGCCTTGTCAGCGCCTGCCCGCGTCGTCGTTGAGGGCCGCAAGCACGCTGCGAACGTCGAGTGTGCTGAAGGGTTTTTCCAGCACCAGCGGCCGCTCCCCGGCGCCGATCTGCTCGATCGCCGACCGCGCCCCCAGCATGTCCCCGGTGACCAGCACGAAACGGCGGGACAGTTCGGGGCGCAGGCCCGACATCTGGCGATAAATGGTCATGCCGCTCGCCTCCGGCATGCGCAGATCGCTGAACACGATGTCGGGGTCATAGTCGGCGAGCACCGCCGCCGCCGAGGTCCATTGCGTGATCACCTGCGATTTGACGCCCATAAGATCCAGTATGTCGGAGAGAGAGGCGGCGACGTCGGGTTCGTCATCGATGATCAGCGCATGGCGAAGTCCGGTGGATCGTGGGTCCTGGGCGACCGCCCCGGTTCCGGCGCCCGCGAAAGCCGGGATCTCGACGATGAAGCGGGCGCCGGTCGGCACCGCCTCCTCGAAGCGTATCGTGCCCTGGTGCCGCTCGACGATCGACTGGCAGATGGACAGCCCGATGCCGGTGCCGACACCCGATGGCTTGGTCGTGAAGTAGGAATCGAAGATCTTGCCGCGGATGTGTTCCGGTATTCCGGGCCCGGTGTCCTCCACCGAGAAGCCGACCCTGTCGTTGCCGATGCGGAAGCTGCGCACCGTGATGCGACGCTCGCCATTGTGCGAGGCCAGCGCATGCTGGCTGTTGACGAGGAAGTTGGCCGCCACCTGGGTGAGATGGTCGGCGTCGGCGAGAACGGCCAGCGGACCGTCCGCGAATTCCGTGTCGACGCCGATGCCCATCGATCGCGCGCCATAGGCGGTAAGCTCGAGCGCTGCACGAATCGCGCCGTTGAGATCGGTCTCTGAAGGCACCGTGGGATGCAGGCGCACCATGCCGAGAAAACTCTTGACGATACGGCCGCAGCGCTCGGCCGCGGCCCGCACCTTTTCGGCCCGCTGCTTCGTCGGCGTGTCGGGAGCGAATTCGTGCAGCAGCGTCGATTGGGCGACGACCACCGCCAGCGGGTTGTTCAACTCGTGGGAGACGCCGGCCAGCAGCGAGCCCATCGCCGCCATCTTCTCGTTCTGGTGAAGGCGCTCGCGCTGGCGGTTTATTTCTTCCTCGGCGCGCCGTCTTTCTCGCAGGTCGCGAATCGATCCGAAGAAGAAGCGCCGGTCCGCCACCCTGATTTCGGTGGCGGTGAGCTCGATTGGAAAAATCTCGCCTTCGGCGTTCTGGGTGACTGTCTCCATGCGCTGGCCCAGCATTGGCGCGCCGCGGCCGGCTATGTACTCCGCGCCGGTCGAGTAGCCCTTGCGGTAGAAGCTCGGAATCACCGTGTCGAGCAAATCCTTGCCCAGCACGTCGCTTCGCCTGAACCCGTAGATCCGCTCGGCGGCCGGATTGAACTCGATGATGCTGCCGGTCTCGTCGGTGACGATGATCCCGTCGAGGGAAGCCTGCACCATGGTCTGGCGAATGATCTCGCTGACATGGGCGTCGGACAGCGACCGCTCGATGGCTTCTCCCACCGCCAGCGCGACGATCTCCAAAGCCGCTTTCTCGTCGTCGGTCCAGTGCCGCTCGACGAGACAGTCGTTGATCGCCAGAGTTCCCCAAAGATGTCCGTTGGCAAACACCGACACGGACAGGAAAGATCTTATCCTCTGCTTTTCGAAGTCCTGACGAAGGAAGCCGTCTATCTCCCGCGTCCGGCCGGCGAACATCTTGCCCTGGCGAACCTCTTCGGCCAGCCTTTCGAGCAGCGGATCGGCGTTGACGATGGACTGGATGATGGTGGTCGGCGGGCCGGCTGCGCCGGCCACCTCCTCGTCCACCCAGTAGGCGGCCGTCGACTGCGCGAATCCCTGGCCGGGCAGATCGCGCATGCGAAAAAGGACAGCCCGGTGGCCGCCGAACGAGCGGGCCAGCATTTCCAGGATGTCCCCGATGTTCAGCTGCCAGTCCGCCGCACCGCGCAACTGCCTGACTACGCGCGCGGCCGCGACAGAGGGAGTAGGCCGTGAGATCCGGGGGTCGATGCTTGGCGGCAGCGTCTCGATCATGGGTGCGGCTTCTTCTGCGTCCGGCGCAAAGGAGTGTCAGCGCCGGTCGTCGGGCAGCGAGAATATATAGCCTTCGCCCCTGACCGTTCGCAGGAATTTGGGGTTGGCGGGGTCCTGCTCGATCTTCTTGCGGAGACGCATGATGCGGATGTCGACGGCGCGCGACGATTCGGGCTCATCGGAAAAGCCGATCGCTTCCGAAATCGCGGCGCGGTTGAGCAGCCGGTTGGAGCGGGTGAGAAACACTTCCAGGACGTCGAATTCGCTCTTGGCGAGATCGAGGATGGCGCCTCCCGGGCCTGTCACTATGCGGCCGTCGAGATCGGCGCGAAAGGGGCCGAAGGTCACAACGCGGCGGCCCGGATCATCGGATGGCCCGGCCGCTCTCGGTGCGGACGGTCCCGGTATGCGGCGCAGAACGCTGCGCACGCGGGCCAGGAGTTCGCGCAACTCGTACGGCTTCACCATGTAGTCGTCGGCGCCGAGCTCCAGTCCGACGATGCGATCGATGCTCGTGCCGGCGGCCGTCGCATAGATGATCCCGATCGGCATCTGGGAACGTAGCCAGCGGCCGAGCGACAGCCCATCCTCGCCAGGCATGGCAATGTCCAGGATGGCGAGGTGGAAAGTCTCGGTCTCGACCAGCGCGCGCATCGCCGCGGCGTCGTTGACGGCCGTCACCTCGTATCCGTTGACGCCCAGATACTCGGCGACGGCTTCCCGCAGATCGGGCTCGTCCTCGACGATGGCAATGCGAATGGGCAGGGAAACGACGCCTCCGCTATCAGCGGAAACTAGATTGGGTATAAACATGATGTCCAGCGATCTTTGACGGCAAGGGAGAGTCCGGGATGGGTGCAAGGCCGGTCGTGGCACTTGTCTGCATGCGAGGAGAACCCGGCCTTGGAGAGTATCTGCAACGCCGCGGGTACGAGGTTCGCGAGGCCGCCGAGGACTGGGCTGCCGCATTGCTGCTTGCCGAAGCAGACGTGGACGTCGCAGTCATCGGCGAGGGCCTGCCGGCGAGCCTCGGCCTCGACCTGCTGCGGCGACATGCCGGTGGCCCGAGTTTCGTCATGATCTCCGATCGCGGCGACCTGATAGAGAAGGTGCTGGCGCTCGAGCTCGGCGCGGCGGACGTGGTTCCGGCCGCGGTCAACCGGCGCGAGCTCGCCGCCCGGATCGGCGGCCTCATTGCCCGCCGAGGCAAGGGCCGGCGGGAACTCGTGGTGCTCGAGAACGCCACCGTCGATCTCAAGGCGGCGCTGGTCATGCATCGCTCGGGTGCCGAAGAGCAGCTGTCGCCCGGCCAGATCGCCTTGCTCCGCCTCTTCATCGCCAATCCTCGCAAGGTGCTCTCGCGCGACGACATCATGGCAGCCGCCCCGGCGGAGGACGCCGAAGCGTTCGACCGGTCGATCGATTCCCGGATCGTCAGGCTGCGGCGCAAGCTCGACACCGAGACGATCACCACGATTCGCGGTGCCGGCTACCGTTTCGATCCGCCGTCTCGAGGGGGCGAGTGAGGGCACGGGCGGCCTGGCAGTCCGTCTATCTCGCCGCCGCGGCGCCCGGAGCGACACCGTGGACAAAGATGGGTTCCGAATGCGCCCAGTCCTTGACGACCACGCTGGCCAGTCCGGCAAAGCCGAGCAGACCTTGGGCATACAGCAGCACCACGAGCATGTTCGAAGCATGTTTCATCGATCTCTCCCCCATTTTACCTTCGTCATCGACGAAGCGCCGCATGACCCGCTGAGGGTGCGCAGCGACTGTAACGGGACGATGCCGGGACATGGACGTGGTGTTTCATATCCATTGCGGATTACATTCGTTTCGACGAAGGAACCGGCAGCCAGCGTCGGATTTCTGCAGTTGTGAGATAGTCTTCCTGCACTTGGCGCCTTGAGCGCACAAAAGCCACAACGTCCTAACAGATTGCAACAAGACCGTCGATGCGGCGACATCAATGCGAAACACACCGTCGGTGGGATGCGGTGGCCGGGATTGCAGTTGGTCAAACAGGCAAGCGAAGCGTCGCCCGCCAAGCCAGCGGCCGGTGTGGCCCATGGGGGCGCTGGACGATGATTCCGCTGGCGTGATATGTTTGAAGTACCTAGTCTTGCCTCAGCAGGTCCAGCGGATATTTTTGATGGCGGGTCCATACACGCAAGACAAGCGCATCGGCGACCTGAAGACGCCGCTTGGCGACGACACGCTGGTTCTGATCAAGTTCGATGCGACCGAAGGAGTGAGCGAGCTTTTCGAGTTTCGCATCGAGGCACTGTGCGCGAAGGAGAAGATCCTCGATTTCACCGACGCTATCGGCAACCACTGCTCGGTGTCCATCAGCGTGCCCGGCGGCAAGCGCTGGTTCGACGGCATCCTGACCGAAACCCAATGTCTGGGTCAGGGCAATGGCGGACTTGTGTACCGCCTGATCCTAAGGCCGTGGCTGTGGGTGCTCTCCCAGC
>JAJFMR010000232.1 GCA_020696915.1 Rhizobiaceae bacterium
ATGCGCTGCCGGTCTATGTCGGCAGCCACCTCGACACCCAGCCGACCGGCGGCAAGTATGACGGCGTGCTCGGCGTGCTCGGCGGGCTGGAAATCGTGCGCTCGCTCAACGATCTCGACATACGGACCAGGCACCCGATCGTGGTGACCAACTGGACCAACGAGGAGGGGACCCGTTTCGCACCCGCGATGCTCGCCTCCGGCGTCTTCGCCGGCGTCCATGACAGGCAGTTCGCCTACGACCGCACTGATCGCGACGGCAAGCGCTTCGGCGACGAACTGGAGCGCATCGGCTGGAAAGGCGACGAAGAGGTCGGCGCCCGAAAGATGAAAGCCTTCTTCGAACTGCACATCGAGCAGGGACCCATCCTCGAGGACGAGGACATCGACATCGGCGTCGTCACCCACGGGCAGGGCCTCAAATGGCTGCAGGTGACGCTGACCGGGCGGGAGAGCCACACCGGCTCGACGCCGATGCCGAAGCGCCGCAACGCCGGCCTCGGCATGGCGCGGGTGACGGAGCTGGTCCACGAGGTCGCCATGGACTACCAGCCGGATGCGGTGGGCGCCGTCGGGCACATGGAGGCCTATCCGAATTCCCGCAACATCATTGCCGGCCGGACCGTCTTCACGATCGACATCCGCTCCCCCGACAAGGCCACACTCGACGACATGGACGCGCGCATCCGGGCCGGCATCGCGAAAATCTGCGAGGCGCTCGACATCGGTTTCGAAATTGAGCAGGTCGGACATTTCGATCCGGTCACCTTCGACGAACAATGCGTCAAGGCCATTCGCGACGCCGCCACGCGGCTCGGCTATTCGCACCGGAACATCGTATCGGGGGCCGGGCACGACGCCTGCTGGATAAACCGGGTGGCGCCCACCGCAATGGTCATGTGTCCCTGCGTCGACGGGCTCAGCCACAACGAAGCGGAGGAGATCTCCCCCGAATGGGCCGCCGCCGGCTGCAACGTGCTCTTCCACGCCGTGGTCGAGACGGCAGGTATCGTCGAGTGATGGACGGAAATGACCGTAACTGAACGGCGGGCCGGTGCCACGACAAGGGCACGCATGCTGCGGCGGGATGAGACGGAGGCAGAGTTTCGGCTGTGGGGTGAACTGCGTGGCTGTCATCTCAATGGCTACAAGTTTGTTCGGCAAGTCCCTCTCGGCCCCTATTTCGCGGATTTCGTGTGCCGAGGATCGATGCTCGTGGTGGAGATCGATGGAAGCCACCATGCCGATCTGACGATCGATGCGACCCGGACTAGATGGCTGAACGTGCATGGTTATTCCGTTCTTCGCTTCTGGAACCATGAAGTGCTGGGCGAACGCCGTTCCGTACTCGAGACAATTCTGGCCGTGCTAGCGGGCAAGATCATCACCCCCTCACCCGACCTCCGCTTCGCTCCGGCCACCCTCTCCCCGGTGGGGAGAGGAGTCGTCGACGTGGCGCCAGTTCCTCCTCTCCCCACCGGGGAGAGGGTGGCCTTCGCTGTCAAAGCGAAGGTCGGGTGAGGGTCTTGCGGACAGATCAGGACAGGGGAACATAACAATGTCGAAAGTCATCAAGAACGGAACGATCGTCACTGCCGACCGGACGTGGAAGGCCGATGTGCTGGTCAGGCACGACAGGATCGTGGCGATCGGGCCGGATCTGCATGGCGACCACGAATACGACGCGACCGGATGCTACGTGATGCCGGGCGGCATCGACCCCCACACGCATCTGGAAATGCCCTTCATGGGCACCTATTCGGCCGATGATTTCGAAAGTGGAACGCGGGCCGCGGTGTCGGGCGGCACCACGATGGTCGTCGACTTCTGCCTGCCGTCGCCCGGCCAGTCACTGCTCGAAGCGCTGCAGATGTGGCACAACAAGACCGGCAAGGCGTGCGCCGACTACTCGTTCCACATGGCGATCACCTGGTGGGGCGAGAAGGTGTTCGACGAGATGGCCGCCGTGGTCGACAAGGGCATCACCTCGTTCAAGCATTTCATGGCCTACAAGGGCGCGCTGATGGTCAACGACGACGAGATGTTCTCGTCGTTCCAGCGCTGCGCGGCGCTCGGCGCGCTGCCGCTGGTGCATGCCGAGAACGGCGACGTCGTGGCGCAACTGCAGCAGAAGCTGATGGCCGAAGGCAACAACGGGCCCGAAGCGCACGCCTATTCGCGGCCGCCGGAGGTCGAGGGCGAGGCCACCAACCGCGCCATCATGATCGCCGACATGGCCGGCGCGCCGCTCTACGTCGTGCATGTCTCGTGCGAGCAGGCGCACGAGGCGATCAGGCGGGCCCGCCAGAAGGGCATGCGCGTGTTCGGCGAGCCGCTGGTGCAGCATCTGACGCTGGACGAGAGCGAGTACGCCAGCGAGGACTGGGACCATGCGGCACGCCGGGTCATGAGCCCGCCTTTCCGCAACAGGCTCCACCAGGACTCGCTGTGGGCCGGGCTGCAGGCCGGCTCCCTGCAGGTGGTGGCGACCGACCACTGCGCCTTCACCACGGCGCAAAAGCGCACCGGCCTCGGCGACTTCACCAAAATCCCGAACGGCACCGGCGGTCTCGAGGACCGCATGCCGGTGCTGTGGACCAGGGGCGTCAACACCGGCCGCCTGACGATGAACGAGTTCGTGGCGGTCACCTCGACCAACATCGCCAAGATCCTCAACATGTATCCCCGCAAGGGGGCGATCGTCGAAGGCGCGGACGCCGACATCGTCGTCTGGGATCCGAAGCGCAAGAAGACGATCAGCGCCGGGAGCCAGCAGTCGGTGATCGACTACAACGTGTTCGAGGGGGTCGAGGTCGAAGGCCTGCCGCGCTTCGTGCTGTCGCGCGGACATCTCGTCCTCGAGGAAACCAGGCTCGACGCCAGGCCCGGGCACGGCGAGTTCGTGGCCCGTGAGCCGAACGGGCCGGTCAATCGGGCGCTGTCGAAATGGAAAGAGGTGGTGGCGCCGCGCCGGGTCGAGCGCAGCGGCATTCCGGCGGGCGTGTAGGTTCCCACACCGCTCACCTTTCTGACGCCTATGGTGCCGACCGTCTGGGCTGAGGTCCGCTCGAAACAGGCGAGGCCCTGCCGGCGCAACTGCCGGTCGCCTTCGGCAAATCGTCCATCGTCGCACTCATGTCTGGACCCGCGCGGTTTTGCGTGCGATGCGGGAAAATGCGCAGCCGCGGCGGCGCCGCGAGCCAAATCGAACCGGATGCCGGCACGGCACATGAAGATCAAGGAAACCAGCGTCGTTTCGGCAAGCGGGCTTGGCCTGACGTTTGAGACCGGCGACGGTCCGGTAAGAGCGCTGTCCGACGTCGACCTGACCATCGGCAAGGGTGAATTCGTCTCCTTCATCGGGCCGTCGGGTTGCGGCAAGACGACCTTCCTGCGCGTCATCGCCGATCTGGAAAAGCCGACCGAGGGGACCATCCTCGTCAACGGCATGACGCCCGAGCAGGCCCGCGAGAGGCGCGCCTATGGCTATGTGTTCCAGGCGGCGGCACTGTTCCCGTGGCGCACGATCGACCGCAACGTGGCGCTGCCCCTGGAGATCATGGGCGTCGGCAGGGACGAGCAGCAGGCGCGCATCCGGCGCACCATGGACCTTGTCAATCTCACCAGCTTCGGCAACAAATATCCCTGGCAGCTCTCCGGCGGCATGCAGCAGCGAGCCTCGATCGCCAGGGCGCTTGCCTTCGATGCCGACCTCCTCCTGATGGACGAGCCGTTCGGGGCGCTCGACGAGATTGTGCGCGACCATCTCAATGAGCAGCTGCTGGAGCTTTGGGCGCGCACCGAAAAGACGATCTGCTTCGTCACCCACTCGATTCCCGAGGCGGTCTATCTCTCGACGCGGATCATCGTGATGTCGCCGCGCCCCGGCCGCGTCAGCGACGTCATCCACTCGACGCTGCCGTCCGAGCGGCCGCTCGACATCCGCGAGACGCCGGAGTTCCTTGCCATTGCGGCCCGCGTCCGCGACGGGCTGCGCGCAGGCCACTCCTACGAGGACTGAGGTCGGGCCGGTGGACAGAGCGCGGGACAGCATCCTTCCGGTCTCGGCGATCCTCGCCGGGGTGGTCGCCGTCTGGTATGTCGGGGCGGTGCTCTTCAACGCACCCTTCCAGCGCGATCTCGACAGGCGCGCCGGCGAGTCGCCGGGGATCGCCGAATTCGTGGGCAGGACGCTGTCGCAGCCCAAGCCGACCTTGCCGGCGCCGCATCAGGTGGCATCGAACTTCTTCGAGAACACCTTCCTGCGCCCAGTCACCAGCAACCGAAGCCTCGTCTACCATTCCTGGGTCACGCTCGCCTCGACCTTGCTCGGCTTCGCCTTTGGCACCGCGCTCGGCGTGGCCATCGCGGTCGGCATCGTCCACCTGACGACCCTCGACCGCAGCCTGATGCCGTGGATCATCGCCTCGCAGACCATACCGATCCTGGCGATCGCCCCGATGGTGATCGTGGTCTTCGCGTCGATCGGCATCACCGGCATCATCCCCAAGGCGCTGATTTCGACCTATCTTTCCTTCTTCCCGGTCGCCGTCGGAATGGTGAAGGGACTGCGCTCGCCGGAACTGACCCATCTCGACCTGATGCACACCTACAATGCGAGCCGCCCGCAGACCTTCTGGAAGCTGCGCGTGCCTGCTTCGGTGCCCTTCCTGTTCGCGTCGATGAAAGTGGCGATCGCCGCCAGCCTGGTCGGGGCCATCGTCGGCGAACTGCCGACGGGGGCCGTCGCCGGCATCGGCGCCAAGCTGCTGTCAGGTTCCTATTACAGCCAGACCATCGACATGTGGGCGGCACTCGTCGCCGGCTCGGTGGTGGCAGCGCTGCTGGTCACCCTGGTGGGGGCCGCAGGACGGCTGGTGGAGCGCAGCATGGGGGCACGCCCCGCATGACCTCGTTGCGCGTTTCCTGGCAGGCGGTGCTGGCGCTCCTGCTGATGGCGTTGGCTGCAGCCATGCCGGACATGGTCACGGCCGGAGGCCGGCCGGATACCGCCAGCTTTCTCCAGTCCGGCCGGGCGCTCATCCTCGCACTGCCGGCGGCAGCCGCGGCCCTGTCCTTCATCCGCATGCCGCACCCTATCGAGGCGCTGCTCCTGTTCATTGCCGCCCACCTGACGGCCTGGCTGCTGATTTCCGGCATTGCCGGCTTCGAGGGCACGGCGCAGCTGTCCTTCTTTTTCGTGCTTGCCGCGGCATGGCTGCTTGCCTGGCGCTGCGTGTCGATCCTGTCGGG
>JAJFMR010000233.1 GCA_020696915.1 Rhizobiaceae bacterium
CTCTCCCGGCATGAACTTCATAGAAGGCTCGCTTGAGCCCGGCGCGCCGCCGGTGTTCCGTTCTGGCGAGCTTGCGGTGTCGCTGGAAAACTATGTATTCGAGCCCGGTCGCCGGCTCGCGGGAAGAGCCACGCTCGGCGTGAGGCCGGAGCACGTTTCGCTCGCGGGCGCCGGATCCGGCATGCCGTTTTCGCGGCAGGTCGAGATCGAGATTGTCGAGCCGATGGGCTCCGAAACGCTCGTCTGGACCAGGCTCGGCGCCGCCGCCTTCGCATTCCTGGTCGATTCGGAAACCCGGATCGCCGCAGGCGATCGCGTGACCATCGGGTTCGATCCGGCGCGGGCGTCGCTTTTCGATGCAGCCGGCGGCGGCAGGCTTTGACTGTAATCCACGACCGAGAGGGATAGATGGCATGGACTGGTCCTTTCAGCTCTACAGCGCGCGCAATTTTCAGCCATGGGACAAGGTGCTCGGCATGCTCGCCAGACACGGCTACCGGCAGGTCGAGGGTTATGCCGGATGTTATGCCGACCCGCCGGGGCTGCGCGCCGAACTCGACAAAAACGGGCTGACGATGCCGACCGGGCATTTTTCGCTCGACATTCTGGAGAACGATTTCGCCGCCGCCAGCACGATCGCAGCGACGCTGGGCATCGGGCTTCTTGTCTGCCCCCATCTGGCCGCCGACCAGCGCCCGTCCGACGCCGCCGGATGGTCCGCCTTCGGCGCGCGTCTCGGCAGGGTGAACAGGACGGCAAGGGCGGCGGGCCTGGACTTCGCCTGGCACAATCACGACTTCGAGTTCAAGCCCCTGGCCGACGGCTCGCTGCCGCAGGACCACATCCTGTCGGCGGCGCCGGAGACCGGGTGGGAAATCGACGTGGCCTGGGTGGCGCGCGGCGGCGCCGATCCGCTCCCATGGATCGACCGTTACGGCCAGCGCATCGTGGCCGTGCACGTCAAGGACATCGCCAGGGACGGGGAAGGGCTCGACGAGGACGGCTGGTCCGACGTCGGGCACGGAACCCTCGACTGGAGGGGCCTGATGCAGGCACTTCGCGAAAAATCTGCGGCACGGTTCTACATCATGGAGCAGGACAATCCGAACGACATCGAACGCTTTTCCCGGCGTTCGATCGAGGCGGCGCAAGCGTTCTGAGGAGGAAGAAATGGCAAAGACGCTTGGGGTGGGCGTGATCGGCTGCGGCAATATTTCGGCGGCCTACATGCGGCTGGCGCCGTTGTTTCGCGGCATCGAGATAATCGCCTGCGCCGACATCGACATGGACGCCGCGAGGCGGCGCGCCGCAGAGTTCTCGCTGCGCGCCGAGACGGTCGACGGGCTGCTCCGGTCCGACGACGTCTCCATCGTGGTCAACCTCACCGTCCCTTCCGCGCATTTCACCGTGTCCGGGGAAATCCTCGACGCCGGCAAGCACGTCTATTCCGAAAAGCCCTTCGTGCTTCACGTCGAGGAAGGAAAGGCGGTGGGGAAACGCGCCGAGAAGAAGGGGCTGCGGGTGGGCTCGGCCCCCGACACTTTTCTCGGCGGCGCCCACCAGCTGGCCCGCCGGCTGGTGGATTCCGGGAGGATCGGAAAAGTCACCGGCGGCACCTGTTTCGTCATGAGCCACGGTATGGAGCACTGGCATCCGAACCCCGATTTCTTCTTCCAGCCCGGGGCCGGCCCGGTGCTCGATGTCGGCCCTTACTACATCGCCAATCTGATCCAGCTGATCGGACCGGTGCAGCGCGTGGCGGCGCTGGCCACCATCCCGGCCAGGGAGCGCACCATCAGATCGATGCCGAGGCGCGGCGAGAAAATCCCCGTGAACACGCCGACGACCATCCACTCGCTGATCGAGTTCCGGAGCGGCGCCGTCGTCACCCTCAACGCCAGCTGGGACGTGTGGAGCCACGGCCACGCGCCAATGGAGCTTTACGGCGAGAACGGAACGATCTTCGTGCCCGACCCGAACTTCTTCGGCGGCACGGTGCGCTTCACCAGGGGAGCCCGGGAAGTGAAGAGGGCGGCGCGCTGGGAGCACCCTTTCGCCATCGAGAACGAGAAGAGCGCATCCGGAGCCCGGGCAAACTACCGCACCGCCGGACTGGCCGACATGGCGCTGGCGATACTCGAGAACCGCCCGCACCGCTGCTCGTTCGAGGCGGCGCTGCACGCGGTCGACGTGATGACGGGCATCCTCGAATCCGGCGAGACGGGCAAGTTCGTGGAGATGAAAACGGATTGCGAGAGACCTGCTGCGCTGGGGCCGGGCGAAGCACGGGCGCTGCTCGCGAGGCCGAAGCTGCGCGCCGCCGCCTGAGGAGCGTGTACACGAGACGGCCTACAGTCTGGCCCGCGGATTTCCACGGCCAGCCGCGGGTCATGGCGTCTGGAAGCACGCCCGTCGCTTCCACGATTGCGCCCGGCGGCCCACCTCCGCTGGGTGGGGCCTCCCAGCGCCTCAATCGTCGCTGAAGACGAGCTGTTTCGGTGATTCGTCCGCTTCCGACATGAACAGCTTCCCGTCGGCGCGCGTTATCTGAATCGCCTGGCCGGCCTCGCCCGCGCGGCCAGGAACCGAGATTTCGAACGCCTGGCCCTCGGCCAGGGTCGCCACGAACCGAATCGGCGGATCTTCCTCGCCGGAGGCCAGCGTGGCCACGACCCGATACCATTCGAGCTTGCTCGTGTAGTAGACGATGCCATGGTACTCTCCGAGATCGAGGCTTCCTCCATGGAATTCCTCAAGCCCCCCGGCGGCGGCCGCGTTCGCCGTAAGGCAGGCTGCGAACAAAGTTGCGATCCTCATTGTCGTTCTCCTGCGTCGGTCCGGAATTGTTCCAGACCCTGGCGCGAAGTAAGGAGGGTCGGCGTCCGATCGTATGTGGGATTTCGCACTCACGCATGAAATGCCGATGCCATGAGCCGCAATTCGCCGGCGCACGATCTCTTTTCGGGGAAGGGCCGGCGTCGTATAGTCCGGCGAGGCGATGGGGCGATGACGGTTTCCGATGCATTCCTGGTCCAGCTGCCCGAAGCCGAGCTCGCCCGGCTGGCCAGCAAATGGACGGTGCGCAACTACCAGCCGCATCAGTTCGTCATCTCGCATGGAGACCGTGACAGCGACGTCTTCTTCCTGCTGGAGGGACGCGCCCGCGCAACGCTCTTCTCCGAGACGGGAAGAGAAGTCGCCTATCGCGAAATCGGCCCGGGCGACATTTTCGGGGAGCTCTCCGGCATCGACGGTCTGGCTCGCTCGGCCACCATCGTGGCGCTGGCGCCGACCCGCGTGGCGCGGCTTTCCCAGGCGCAGTTCCGCGATTTCGTCGAGCACAGCCCCGTATTTACCTGGGCGTTGCTCACCTATCTCTCGGGCTCGGTGCGTCGGATGACCAACAGAGTCTACGAGTTCAGCACGCTGGTCGTGCGCAAGCGCCTGATCTGCGAATTGCTGCGCCGGGCGGAAGGCAAGCGGCAGGAAGGCGGACGGGCACTGGTCGACCCGGCACCGACGCATTTCGAGCTGGCGTCGAGCATCAGCACCCACCGTGAGGCAGTTTCGCGGGAAATGAGCGCCCTTGCCAAGCGAAAGCTGATCGCAAGGCGGGAGACCACGCTGGTGCTTCTCGACCTAACGGCCCTCGAACTGCTGGCAGACAAGGAGCCGGAGGACGACTGAAGCGAGCCGGCAGGCTTCACCCGTCACCTGCCGGAGGGTTCAACAAGGATGGCCCGCGATTCGAAAGCACGGAAGCTCGCGGCGGCCGGCCGTCCGCCGACGATCCGACCGCCGCCACAAGACACAAGGCACGTCCCCAAGGGCAGCGACCTGCGAGCACCTGCGGAAGCTTCCCCAATCCCCCCGCCCGGAGGAAACCGTCAAAAGCGGCTCGACAGGACCTGCCGCCTTGTTGCCCTCTGTTGCCTCACCGGGACTTGTTCCGATCCCAGCCATGGAAGACTACGGAACGCGGCACTCTCTGTATGTGGGGATTCGCACGTTTGATGAAAAAAATACCAGTTTGTCGGAGGGTGCTTCCGGTCGGGGGATTCGAGTATCTTTCCCGGCAGCCGCCATGCCGTATGGTGCTCTCGGGAGAATGCTCGCGATGTCCGTTTCCAAGGCCATTCTGGACCAGCTCCCCGATTCCGACATAAGCCTGCTGGCCAGCAAATGGGTCGAGCGCCGGTATCGGGCGCATCAGCTTGTCATCGAGCACGGCGACAGCAATTGCGATGTCTTCTTCCTGCTGGAGGGACGTGCCCGCGTAACGCTCTTCACGGAGGCAGGCAAAGAAGTCGCTTATCAGGAGATGGGCCAGGGCGACATTTTCGGCGAACTCGCCGGCATCGACGGCAAGGTCCGGTCAGCCAGCATCGTGGCGCTCGAGCCGGCCCTCGTGGCTCGCCTTCCCCAGGGCCTGTTTCGGGATTTCGTCAGGAGCAATCCGGGCTTCGCCTGGATACTGCTCGAGCACCTGTCGGACCGGCTGCGCAGGATGACCAACCGGGTCTATGAGTTCAGCACGCTTATGGTGCGACAACGCCTGATCTGCGAACTGTTGCGCCGCGCGGAGGGAAAATGGGGAGCCGATGGGGCCGCCCTGCTCGATCCGGCGCCCACCCATGTCGAGCTGGCAGCCTACATCAGCACGCACAGGGAGGCGGTTTCCCGGGAGATGAGCGCCCTTGCCAAAAGAAGGATGATCGAAAAGCGCGGTGGCAGTCTCGTGCTGCTCGAACGCGGGACGCTGGAACTGCTGGCCGGGAAGGAAACCGACGAGGAATGACGGCGGGCCTGCGTGCCGCTTGCGCGACAGGCCGGCCGGGCGGCCCTCATTTCCTGCGTTGCGGATAAATCGTCTCGCCGCGCTTGAGCATCTCGACGAATGTTTCGATCTTCTTCCGCCGACCGGCAGGAGTCTTCGTGTTGTGGGTGCGGAATGCCAGCGCGAAGCGGTTCTGCTCGCTGAGCCTGCCCAGCATCTCACTGGCCTTCGGCTCGGCGTCGATCGCGGACTGGAGATCATCCGGAATCCTCATGTCCCTGCCGCTCGCATAGGCGCGATCCCAGCGTCCGTCGGCCCTGGCGGCGTCGACTTCCTTCAGCCCATGCTCGGTCATGCGGCCTTCGCCCATGAGCCGGCCGACATTTTCAACGTTGATCCGGCTCCAGAGGCTTTTGCGACGACGCGGCGTGTAGCGCTGCAGATAGCTGGTCGCGTCGAAGCTCTTGCGCACCGCTGGTCGCGTCGAAGCTCTTGCGCACCCCATCGATCCAGCCCCAGCAAAGCGCCATGTCGATCGCTTCCTTCGGGGTTATCGACGGCAAGCCCGATCCCACCTTGTGGATCTTGATCCAGACCTCGTCCTGGCTTGCGTGGTTGATGCCGAGCCAGTCGTAAAAATTTTGGGCATCCCCGAACTCGTGGACCTTGCCGGGGTCGATCCTGACGGGCGCCATGGCGCGATTCTCCTGTCATTCCCGCTGCGATCCGACGCATCCCGGGACCCGGACCGGGCGCCCGCCATTCGCCGGCGGAGCTCTTATACGCGTTGGCGGCGCAAACGTTCGGGCGGCGCTCAGGCGAGATCCGGGCACTCAGGCCCAATGCTGGAACCGTATGACGCCAGAATCTTTTCTTTTTCCGTTGGCCGGTCCGGATTGCAAGAGGGCATCGCATGCTTCTGATAAAGACCTATGTCGCCTCGAGCAGGATCGAGGGCGTCGGGGTCTTCGCCGCC
>JAJFMR010000234.1 GCA_020696915.1 Rhizobiaceae bacterium
AGCGCTTGATGTCCATTGCGGCGAGAAAGCCGTCTACACCGTCTTCGACGATATGCGCATGATTGGCCGTAAAGGCCCAGCGCAGATGCGGGGCGTCGAGCCTGTCGAAATAGTAGAGCGTCTCCTCGACATTGTGCGCAAGGTAGTGCACCTCCGCGTCGTCCGGCTCCCAGTTCATGTTCTCCAACAGGACAGTAAGCCCGATCTTGCCGGCGTAGTCGCTCACCCGCTTCAGGCGCTCCAGGCCCGCCTCCATCCGCATTTTCACGTCGGAGGTGAAGTGGTAGCCGGCATGAACGACGATCCACTCGCCGCCGAGCGTCTTGCACGCGTCCATGTGTCCGAAAATGTACCGGTCCACGCCCTCGCGGACATGCGGCGCAACCTCAGCCATGTTCACTGCCGACATCGTGTGCACGCCCACATGGATGCCGTTCTTGTCGCAGACGTCACGGATGCCCTTGACCCGCTCCGGCGACAGCGTCTCGACGGCGTTCGGCGCAACGTCGATCTTGAGGTCGAGATAGCGGATGCCGTGCTTCACGGCGGCGTCCAGGCCGTCCTCGATCTTATTGCGCTGACCCAGGTCCACGCCAATTCTCTCCCGCAGCGACATAGGTCCCCCATCCGTGTGAATGCGCTCCGGCCGCTGCCGTGGCAAATATCCCCGACGCCCCAGTCTCCTGCGGAGTCGATTGGGATCGTGTAATTATGTATTCATTTTGCTGTCAAGCATCGCATCGGGGAACGTCAGGAATATGTCCCGCAGGAGTTGCGCGTTACAGATGCGTCCGGGCCGTCGGTTGACTCCGCCCGGTGGGTGCGCCGAGGTTCGTCACTTCCTCGTCATCGTGACCGCCGATGGAGGCCCGCCGTCCTCAACGGTTTGGAACCAGCGCCCATAGCCAGACCACAGGCACGTCTTCACCGTCCACCACAGCCCTGCGGTAGTCGCTGTCCGAGAACTCAAGTCTTTGGCGTTGGCACGGACCCAGGTCGGAGCTGGGACAAGGTAATGTCGACTCGGGCACTCCGGTCAGGGGCCGTCCAAATCGGCGTGCGCACGCTCGAACGCCCAGACCTTGTCGAAACCCATCAGCAGCGAGAACTCGTCGAACGGATAGAGCGCGCCGGGCCAGGCCTTGCTCGATCCGGTTGCCTTGAGATGCCGGTAGACCGAATCCATCGCCGCGCTGGCCGCGAGAAAACAGGCGACCGGGAATATGGCGATCCTGAAACCGAGGCTTTCCAGTTCCGGGCCCCCGAGGATCGGCGTGCGCCCGCCATCGACCATGTTGATGAGCAGCGGCAGGTCGAAACTGCGGGCGATCGCCTCCATCTCCGCAAGGTTTTCGGGCGATTCGATGAACAGGATGTCGGCCCCGGCACGGGCGTAGGCTTCGCCACGCCGCAGTGCTTCGTCGAGGCCATGCATGGTGCGGGCGTCGGTCCGGGCGACGATCAGGAAATCCCTGGAGGTGCGCGCATCCGCTGCAACCCGGATCTTGGCCGCCGCCTCGGCGATCGGAATGACGCGGCGATCCGGCAGATGGCCGCATTTCTTCGGGAACTGCTGATCCTCGAGCTGGATCGCCTGTGCGCCTGCGGCTTCATAGCCGCGCACCGTGTGCTCGACATTGAGCAGCCCGCCATAGCCGGTGTCGCCATCGGCGATCAGCGGGGTTCGCGTGCCCCTGGCGATCTGCGACACGCGGCCGACCATGTCGCTATAGGTGGCGAGGCCAGCATCCGGATAGCCGAGATGCGAGGCGACCGCGCCGTAGCCGGTCATGTAGAGCGCGTCGAAGCCAAGGCCGTCGGCGAGCTTGGCCGAGATCATGTCGAAGACACCCGGCGCGGTGATCAATCCCGGTTGCCGAAGTCGCTCTGCCAGGCTTTGGGTCATCCGCCCTTCTCCTCGGTGGGCTCAACGCGGCTCCGCCGGAAGAAGAATCCTCCCGGCGGAGCCAATCTTCAACGGGCCGGGTAAACCAGCTTGGCCGCCGCCTTGTCTTCCGGCCAGACCACGTCGAAGCCACCGTTGGGCGCATACTGGACGGCGATCATGGTCTTTTCGGTGATCAGCTGATGCAGCCCACCGAGATCGGACGGACCGTATTTGACCTTGCCGTAAGGCGTGTCGAAGGTCATTTCCGAGAGCTTGGCGATAATAGCGTCCCGGTCCCATTTCCCGGCAGCCTTGGCGGCGTCGATCAGCGTCTGCATGGCGACATAGCCCTGCACCGCCGTCGAGACCACCTCGCCGCCACGCGCCGCCTCGGCCTTCTTCACCCATTCCGCGAGACCGGGCGTCGTCTGTTTCGACGACCACAAATCGAGCACCACCACGCCGTCGCCGGCGTCGCCGAAGTCGGAGCGCTTTTCGCCGGCGCCCTGGGTAACGATCAGCTTCGGCTCGATGCCGAGCTGCTGCGACTGGCGCGCCACCTGGAGGTTGTCGCCCGAATACCCGATGACGAACAGCACATCCGGATCGAGCGCCTTCACCCGGTTGAGGATTGGTGAGAAATCGGGCGTGCCGGCGCGGAACGGCTCGTTCATCACCACTTCCAACCCGGCTTCCTCGGCGAATTTCTGGGTGAATTTGGAGCCGTCGGTGCCATAGAGCTTGTCCTCATAGGTGATGGCGACGGTCTTCAGGCCCGGAATGCTCTTGAAGAAGTTCACGGCTGCCTTCTGGCGGTGATAATCCCAGATATAGACGTGGAAATACCAGGGGTTCTTGCCGAAATTCTCCTCAAGCCGAACCGAGGACGAGCCAGGATGCACAAAGATCGGCTCGTAGCGCTGAATGGCGCTCAGCAGGGCGAAGTCCGACGTGCTGCCGAAGCCGCCGACTACCGCGTCGACCTTGTCCTGTCCGCCGAGCTTAGCGGCGACCGTCGCCGAGGTGTTGGGCTCGCCCTTGGTGTCCTCGATGATCAGCTCGAGCTGGCGGCCGAACAGGCCGCCGGAATCGTTCGCCTCCTTGGCGGCATATTCGATGCCCCACTGCAATTGCGTTCCGGCCCCGGCAAGCGGTCCGGTCAGCGGCAACGGCACGCCGATCCTGATCGGCGCATCGTCCTGCGCATGGGCAGGCAGCGCCATGGCCGCCGCCATGACAGCAGCGCCGGCAAGCTTTCTAACACGTGACCACATAGTCCAGTCCTCCCTGTTTTGCGGCTCCGTTCGACCTCACAGGCCGAGATACGCAACGCGCAGCCGCGGATCGTTGCGAACCTCGTCGATACTGCCTTCGGTGACGACATGCCCTTCGCTCAGAATAAGGCAGCGGTCGGCGATGCTCATGGCGGCGGCGACGTTCTGCTCGGCCATGACGATGGCGCAGTTGTTCTCCGCCTTGATCCGGCCGAGCGCTTCGAAAACTTCCTCGACGCGCTTCGGCGCGAGCCCGGCCGACGGCTCGTCGAGGATCAGCACGCGCGGCTCCATCATCAGCCCGCGAGAAATCGCCAGCATCTGGCGCTGGCCTCCGCTCATCGACCCGGCAAGCTGCTGTCGCCGCTCGCGCAGCACCGGAAAGAGATCGAACACCGTTTCGAACAGAAGCTGGCGCTCGGCCTGCGTCGCCTTCGGCCTCAGCGCTTCGAGCGCGCCGGTCAGGTTGTCGATGACGCTGGCGTTGGCGAAGCAGCGCGCCCCGTCCGGCACGAAGGCTATGGCGCGGCGCGCCAGCTGCCACGCGTTGAGCCGGGAAAGCTCCTCGCCATCGAGCTTCACCGTGCGGGCAGTGGTCCTGACCGTGCCGACGGCGGCGCGCAGCGAGGTGGTCTTACCGGCTCCGTTGGAGCCGAGAAGCACCAGCAGCTGGCCGCCCGAGGCGTTCAGCGAAAGCCTCGGCACCACGGTGAGCGCGCCATAGCCGGCATTGGTGAATGCCACCTCGAAGCGGTTCATGGCGCAAAGCCCTTGCCGAGATAGGCCTCGCGCACCACGGGGTCGCTCAACACGACGGCCGGCGTGCCTTCTGACAGCAAGCGGCCGTTGTTCAGCACCAGGGCGTGCTGGCAGAGGCTGGCGATGATGCGCATGACATGCTCGATGACGACGATGGTGATGCCGGCTGCATGAACCTCGCGCACCAGCGCAATCACCTGCTCGGCATCCTCATGCCCCAGCCCCGCCATCGCCTCGTCGAGCAGCAGGACGCGCGGCTTGCAGGCCAGGGCGCGGGCGATTTCCAGGCGGCGAAGATCCGACACCGAAAGCTCGGCGCATCGCGTATCGAGCGATGGCGCAAGGCCGCAGAACCTGGCCACGTCGGCGCCCGTGCTCATGCCGCGCGGCAAGTCGCGGCTGGAGCGGGCATAGCGCAACGGCACGCCGATCACCTCGCCGATGGTCAGTTCTCTCGGCACCCGCGGCACCTGATAGGTGCGCGCCAGCCCGGCGGCGACGATCCTGTCGGTGCGCACCCTGGTGATGGAAGCGCCGTCGAGCAGGACGCTACCGGTGACCGGCGGGATCTGCCCCGACACCATGTTGCAGAAGGTGCTCTTGCCGGAACCGTTGGGTCCGATCAGGGCGGTGATCGTGCCGCCGGGGATTGTCAGAGTCAAATCGTCGATCGCCTTCAGGCCGCCGAACGCGACGGTGCAATTGGTTACGGCGAGGCTGGTCATGACGCCGCCTCCGCCCGTTGCCCGGCCGCTCCCTTGTGGGCGCGAAGCAGCTGCGAGAAGCCACCCACCAGTCCCTTCGGCAAAACGACGATGAACAGGATGATCACTGCGCCGTAGACCACCTGGTAGCCAGCGCCGCCAACGAAATGCCGGGCGACCTCCTCGAGAAGGCGCAGCACGAGCGCGCCGACAATTGGTCCCAGCGTGGTGTCCATGCCGCCCAGAATGCTGACCGCCAGGGGCAGAATGCTCCAGTTCGGCGTGAACACGTCTTCGGGGATTACATAGCCGTAGAGCCCGCCATAGCAGGCGCCGGCCACCCCGGCGATCATGCCTGACACCGCGAACGCCATGATCTTCGTCGCCACCACCGGGACGCCCGAGGAAGCCGCCAGCGCCGGATTGCTGCGAATCATGAAGAAGGCCGGCCGGAAACGATCCCCGAGAAAGATGTCGCTGATGAACGCCGACAGGATCAGGAAGCCGGTGATCAACAGCAGTTGCGCCGACGGGGACCCACCCATCAGCACCGGCGGCATGATCCCGGTCGAACCGCCGGTCAGCCCGGGAGTCATGAGGATCACGACCTGCATCGACAGGCC
>JAJFMR010000235.1 GCA_020696915.1 Rhizobiaceae bacterium
AAGGGCTGCGCCGGCCAATCGGCCTCTGCGAGCGCGCCTTGCTCCTGATCGAACAACCCGTCGCCAGGACCGCCAGCCTGAGGCTGCGACAAATCCTCGGACAGGTCGCCGATGGCAAGGTCGATCTCCGGGAAATCGTCCTCCGGATCGTCATCGGCAATCTGCCGGGCAGCCGGCCGATCCCATTGATCGCCCGGATCCGATGACGCGGCTTCCAACTCGTCTGAATACCCGGCTTCGTCGTCAGGCGCCCGCGCAGCTTCCGGCCGGGCTAGTTCTCCGTCCAGTTCGCTGGGGTCGAGGTCGAGCGCGACATCTGTTTCGACATCGCCATGGTCACTGCCCGGGACGCCGGTTTCGCCGTCGGCAAGATCGAGGCCCTGGAAGTCTTCCTCGAATTCGTCTCCGGCCGCTTGCGCGCCTGACGGCGTCAGATGTCGGGTCAGGTCCGATGCGCCAAGCACCAGTTCCTGCGCAGTATCGGCGTCCTCCTCCAATGCCTGCGCGAATTCCTTTGCCAGGCCGTCGGTGTCGATATCAAAAGCCTCCGGCTCCGCCTCGACGTCGGCGATTTCCCGCGCAGCCGCTTCTTCAGCCAGGTCCTCGGGCGCGAAATCGAAATCGGCCAGCTCTCCCCCGATCCCGGGAGCAACCGGGGCGGCTGCAGAAGCCTGCCAGGATTCGGGTTCGGCCCGACGGTGGTCCGGGCCGCCGGCTTCCGTGTCATCAGCGGAAATCGCGGCGTCGAAATATCCATCGAGACCGGGCTCGTCCGGGATCATTGCGGCGGCTTGCGCTTCCGCGGCCGCGGGGCGGTCATCGCCCTGGAACTCGCCCATCAGCTCCTTCTCCAGATCGATGCCGAAATCATCCTCGACCGACGTTTCCACCGGCCGCGGGCCGGTGTTGCGAGCAGTGGGCGCGGGATCCGGCCGGCGCGGGTCGAAGCCCATGATCCTGGTCAGCTCCTCGAACGGATCGTCCGCCGCGTGGTCGACTTGATCGGCGACTTTCAGCTGGTTTCTCTCTGCCATTCTCTTTTCCGAAATCGTGGATCCCCACACACCCCCGGGGCGTCGCGAAGGGTTGGCCGTACCAGCGTAATGTGGGCAAAAGGTGACAGGCGTTTCAGGTAGAACCTAGCGCATTTCGGTCGGAGCATCCGCTCCGATCAGCGCCAGGCCCGACGAGATTACGTCGGACACGGCCTGCACCAGACCCAGCCTGGCATAGGTCGATTGTCGGTCGTTAACCTTAACAAACCGTAAGTCGACATTTTCGGTGCCACGGTTCCAGTGGGCGTGAAAGGCGCTGGCCAGTTCGTAGAGATAGAACGCCAGTCGATGCGGCTCGAGCGACTGGGCGGCGGCTTCTATCACCCGCGGATATTCGGCAAGCTTCCGCACCAGCCCGATCTCACCTTCATCGAGGAGCAGTGCGCGGTGTTCGGCAAGCGTCGCGCGATCGAACGCGTCGCCCGGGAAATGCTCCTTCGCCTGCCTGAAGACGGAATGGCAGCGTGCAGAGGCGTACTGCACATAGAACACGGGGTTGTCCTTCGACTGTTCGGTCACCCTGGCGAAGTCGAAATCGAGCGGCGCATCGTTCTTGCGGTAGAGCATCATGAAGCGGATCGGATCACGGCCCACTTCCTCGACCACCTCGCGCAGGGTAACGAAGTCCCCCGATCGCTTCGACATGCGGACCGGTTCGCCGTCGCGGTAGAGCTTGACCAGCTGGCAAAGCAGCACGATCAGCTCCACGCGGCCGCCGGCGACGGCCTTCGCCAGCGCATCCATGCGTTTCACATAGCCGCTGTGGTCGGCGCCGAGCACGAAGATCAGTTCCTCGAAGCCGCGCGAGATCTTGTCGTAGATGTAGCCGACATCGGCAGCGAAATACGTGAACGAACCATCGGATTTTACAAGCGGCCGGTCCATGTCGTCGCCCACCTCGGTCGACCGGAACAGGGTCTGCTCGCGATCCTCCCAGTCGTCGGGCTTCTCGCCCTTGGGCGGCGGCAGCTTGCCTTTGTAGATATGGCCCTTGAGTGTCAGGTCGTTGATGGCCGACCGGATTTTCCTTGCATTGTCCGCATGCAGGCTGCGCTCCGAGAAGAACACGTCGTGGCGGACGTTGAGCAGCGCCAGATCGTCGCGGATCATCGCCATCATGGCGGCCACGGCCCGCTCCTTGACGATCGCCATGGCCTCGCTGTCCGGTCTGCCGAGCAGGCTGTCTCCGAACTCGCCGGCGAGCATCGCGCCGACCGGCACCAGATAGTCGCCGGGATAGAGGCCGGCCGGGATCTCGCCGACGTCTTCGCCGAGCGCCTCGCGATAGCGAAGCATCGCCGAACGGGCCAGCACGTCGATCTGCGCGCCGGCATCGTTGATGAGATACTCCCTGGTGACGTCGTAGCCTGCGAAGCCAAGCAGATTGGCGAGCGCGTCCCCGACGACGGCGCCGCGGCAATGCCCGACATGCATGGGCCCGGTCGGGTTGGCGGAGACATATTCGACGTTCGTCTTCTTGCCCGCACCAATGGCGGAGCGCCCATAATCCGAGGCAGCGGCGAGGATCACCCGAAGCTGCTCCTGCCAGAATCCCTGGCTCAGGCGCAGGTTGACGAATCCGGGGCCTGCCACCTCGGCAGCCGCGACATCCTGGTCGCCACGCAGGGCGGCGGCGATCCGCTCGGCCAGGGCGCGGGGATTCTCGCCGGCGCCCTTGGCCAGCACCATGGCCGCGTTGGTCGCCAGATCGCCATGGCTGGCGTCGCGCGGCGGTTCCACCGCGATCCGCGACAGATCCAGCGCGTGTCCATCCTTCCCCTGCAACCCGAGAGCCTGGACGGACCTGGTTACGCGCTCGCTGAAATCGGCGAAGATGTTCATCGTTTCTCCCGGAGTTCGCGGCAGCTGCGCGATCGTGATGCGGCGGCGCAAAGGCGCGGCGGAAGCGCGGCCGCCCCTAGCCCAAAACCGGCGTATGGTCAAACAGCCGCCGGTGCTCCTTCAGCGCGTAGGTATCCGTCATCCCCGCAAGGAAATCCGCGACATGGCGTGCCTTGATGCGGTCCTCGGCATGTTCGAGGCCCTCCCGCCAGCCCTCCGGCATCTTTCGCGGGTCGGCGAAATAGACGTCGAACAGGTCGGTCACCACCCTCTCGGCCTCGCGGCGTACCCGCAACACCTCCGGCGCCCGGTAGAGATGCCTGTAGAGAAACGACTTGAGCTCCTTCTCAGAAGCTGCCATTCCGCTTGAGAAAGTGACCAGCGTCTCGCCGGCGAGGCGGACGTCGTCCGAGCTTTGCGGCAGATGTTGCGCAAGCTTTGCGCGCGTGGTGGCGATCACGTCCTCGACCATCATGGTGATCTGCCGCCGCATCAGCTCGTGGCCGCTCCGGACCGCATCGAGGCCGGGATAATGGGCCCGCACCTCCACAAGGATTTCGCCGGGCAGCCCGACCTCGGCGAGCATGTCGAGGGTGAGAAGCCCGGCACGCAGGCCGTCATCGATGTCATGCGTGTCGTAGGCGATGTCATCGGCGACGGCTGCGCATTGCGCTTCGAGGCTTGCATGGCGGTCGAGCTGCAGGTCGAACAGCTCCGAGAAATCGCCGATGGACTGCGGGACCGGACCTTTCAGTCCGTTGCCGGCGCGATCGGTCAGCGGGCCGTTGTGCTTGACCAGCCCCTCGAGGGTCTCCCAGCTGAGGTTAAGCCCGTCGAACTCGGCATACCGCCGCTCGAGCCTGGTAACCACCCGCAGCGACTGCGCATTGTGGTCGAACCCGCCCCATTCCGACATCCTGGCATCGAGCGCGTCCTCGCCGCTGTGCCCGAACGGCGTGTGCCCGAAATCGTGGACCAGCGCGACGGCCTCGGCGAGATCCTCGTCGCAGCAAAGCGCACGCGCCAGGGCGCGGGCGATCTGCGCCACCTCGATCGTGTGGGTCAGCCGCGTACGGTAATGGTCGCCCTCATGCGCCACGAAGACCTGTGTCTTGTGCTTGAGCCGGCGGAACGCGGTGGAATGTATGATGCGGTCGCGGTCCCGCTGAAAGGGCGTGCGGGTCCGGCTCCCGGACTCCGCCTGGAAGCGCCCGCGGGTCACCGCCGGATCGCTGGCGTAGGCAGCGCGCGGCCGGTAGCCGAAGCCGATGTCCCCGAAGGCGCGCTGTTCGTCCATGCCGGTTGACTTGCCTCTTTGCGGTTCATACCTATGGTCCGATCGCGAAAGCAAGGTACGCCGATGGGCGCCGACGCCAAGACTGCCATGAAGGTCGAGGTCACGGATGCGGCCGCAAGCCGAATCGCACGGATCGTCGCAGGCGAGCCGGGCAAGATCGCCCTGCGCGTCGCGGTGGAGGGCGGCGGCTGTTCGGGTTTTTCCTACAGGTTCGATCTCGTCGACGCCAGGAACGATGACGATGTCGCCATAGAGAAGAACGGCGCCACGGTGCTCATCGACGAGCTGTCCATCGTCTACATGGGCGGGTCGGTGATCGACTTCGTCGACGATTTGATGGGCCAGTCATTCCAGATCAGGAACCCGAACGCGGTAGCCTCCTGCGGCTGCGGCACCAGCTTCTCCATCTGACCGATGACGGGACCGGCCGGATGCCCCAGCGGGGTGCGGCAGGTTGCGTTGTCGGCAGGCCGTGATCTCGATCGGACACTCGCCTTCTGGCACGACTGCCTGGGGCTGGCGCTGCACTCCCGCTTCGATCCGCCCGGCATCGCCTTCATCATTGTCGGCGGGGTACGCCTGTTCTTCTCGGACGGGTTGCCGGCCGGGACGGTATACCTCGACATCACCGGTCTCGACGCATTCGTCGAGGACGCGGTCCGGCGCGGCGCCGCCTTCACCGCCATGCCGGCGCGGGTTCATGTCGACCGTGACGGACTTTTCGGGCCGGCCGGCGAAGAGGAGTGGATGGCCTTCGTGAAAGACCCTGCGGGCAACACGGTCGGCCTGGTCGAGCGCCGGGCGGCAACGGGCGATACGACGGGGCGAGCATGAAGATCGTTACATGGAACATCAACGGCGCCCGTGCGCGGCTCGGCAATCTCCTGCACTGGCTGAAGGAGAGCAAGCCCGACATTGCCTGCCTCCAGGAGATCAAGACCGTCGACGAGCAGTTCCCGCGCGCCGAGGTGGAGGCGCTCGGTTACAATGTCGAGACGCATGGGCAAAAGGGCTTCAACGGCGTTGCGATCCTTTCC
>JAJFMR010000236.1 GCA_020696915.1 Rhizobiaceae bacterium
TAAGTTCCACGACCGCCGCGTGAAGCTGGTTGTCGTCCCGTTGCGGAGCCGTGCAGCCTTCGAGGTACGAGACATAGGCGCCCTCTTCCGCGATGATCAGGGTGCGCTCGAACTGACCCGTGTTCTTCTCGTTGATGCGGAAATAAGTCGACAGCTCCATCGGGCAGCGCACGCCCTTTGGCACGAAGACGAAGGAGCCGTCGGTGAAGACCGCCGAGTTCAGCGTCGCATAGAAATTGTCGGTCTGCGGCACCACCGAACCGAGATATTTCCTGACGAGCTCGGGGTGCTCGCGGATGGCTTCCGAAATGGAGCAGAAGATGACGCCGGCCCTGGCCAGCTCCGCCTTGAAGGTAGTCACCACCGAGACCGAGTCGAACACCGCGTCGACCGCGACGCGGCGCGCCCCGCCTTCAGGATCCGCCGAATCGGCGGCCTCGCCACGCTCGACGCCCGCCAGGATTTCCTGCTCCTTCAACGGAATGCCGAGTTTGGCATAGGTCTTCAGAAGCTCGGGGTCGACCTCGTCGAGCGACGTCGGGCCGGGCGTCGATTTCGGCGCCGCATAGTAGTGGATGTCCTGGAAATCGATCTTCGGATAGTCGACGCGTGCCCAGCGAGGCTCTTCGAGGGTCCGCCAGCGGCGGAACGCCTCGAGGCGCCATTCCAGCATCCACTGCGGTTCGTTCTTTTTCGAGGAGATCAGCCGGATGATGTCTTCGTTCAGCCCTTTCGGGGCCTTGTCCATCTCGATCAGTGTCTCGAAGCCGTATTTGTACTGATCGACATCGATCTTGCGGACCCGATCGATCGTGTCCTGCACAGCAGGCATAAGCGTTCTCCATCCAGGCCGGGTTCAAGGCCCGGCAGTTTTCAAACTATGGCACCGCACGGAATGCGGCGTCCTTCCAATATAGTGCTTCCGCACGGCGATTGCACCGGCCGAAGCGGCAGACCAGGTCGCAACCGGCCAGTTCGGCCGGCCTCTTCCGGGCCGCTCAGGCGGCCTTCGTCCTTGCCTGCGCCGAGCGCGCCACAATGCCGGCAAGCGCCGCTTCGAAAGCATCGATCTCCGCCAGGCTTGTCGCATGCCCGATCGAGACGCGCAGCGCACCTTCGTTGTCGCCGTATCCCATCGCCTCGAGGACATGGCTCGGACCGATCTTGCCCGACGAGCAGGCGGATCCGGCCGAGACGGCGACGCCGGCGAGATCGAAACCGATCTGCGCGGTCTCCGCCTTCAGGCCCGGAATAGCGAAGAACACGGTGTTTGGCAGGCGATCCGCGCCGCGGCCGAAGATCCGGGCACCGGGCGCCAGGCGCAGCACCGCATCCTCGATACGGTCGCGCAGCCCGGCCAGCCGGGTCATCGCCGGCAACGCCTCCGCTGCAGCGCGTGCTGCTGCCCCAAACCCTGCGATGCCCGGCAGATTTTCGGTTCCGGCGCGCAGCCCCTTCTCCTGGCCGCCGCCGCTGACCAGCGGCTTCGGCATCATCAGCCCGGAAGCCGCGACGAAGGCGCCGGAACCAGCCGGCCCGCCGATCTTGTGCGACGACAGGATGAGAAAGTCGGCAGCGGCGACGTCCAGCGGAATGCGACCCGCCGCCTGGACTGCATCGAGGACGAGCACGCCGCCGGCCGCTTTGACGGCGTCGGCGATTTCGCGGACCGGCTGGATGACGCCTGTTTCATTGTTGGCGAGATGAATGGCGACGAGCGGCAACCCAGCTTCGCGATCGTGACCCTGCAGCGCCTCGCCAAGAGCGGCGATGTCGGCTGTGCCGTCACCCCGCACGCCGATCGCCTTCACGCGGTCCCGCGGAAAGCGTCCGCCGTTCAGGAGACAGGGGTGGTCGGCTGCCGAAACATAGAGGCGCGACATCCTGACGGCGGCGCGTCCGTAAAGCCAGTCCGGCGACAGCAGCGTCGACGCGGCCTCGGTCGCACCCGACGTGAAAACGACGTGCTCGGGGCTGCCCCCGACGAGCGCCGCGACCTCGCGTCGGGCGTCCTCGATCATGCGGCGCGCCGTTCGTCCTTCATCGTGTACCGACGACGCATTGGCGCCGGCGTCCAGCGCGGCGAGCATCGCCGTCCGGGCCGCCGGCAACAGCGGTGCGCTGGAATTGTAGTCGAGATAGGCGCGGGAGCCGGGCATTTTGACTCGCTCTGACCATTCGGTCCGGCAATCTGCGGGAAGGACGCGTTATTTCCTTGAGTTTCCAAGGCGCGGCGTCCTATTACCCGCTTTGCCGGCCAGGGTGGAAGAGCCCACCCAGTTTTGAACTATTCTAAACTAGCTTCTAGAAAGACGCGCGTTCCGCGTCAAGGCTGGAACCGGATAGGTCCTGCCGGCGGCAACGATCAAGCGGCAAGTGGAGTCAAGTATGCCTGAGGTCATCTTTACCGGTCCGGCCGGTCGCCTGGAGGGGCGTTATCAGCCGTCGAAGGAAAAGAGCGCCCCGATCGCGATCATCCTGCATCCGCATCCGCAGTTCGGCGGGACGATGAACAACAGGATCGTCTACGATCTTTTCTACATGTTCCAGAAGCGCGACTTCACCACGCTTCGTTTCAATTTCCGCGGCATCGGGCGCAGCCAGGGCGAGTTCGATCATGGCTCGGGCGAGCTTTCGGACGCCGCCGCGGCACTGGACTGGATACAGTCGCTGCATCCCGATTCCAAGTCGTGCTGGGTCGCCGGCTATTCGTTTGGTGCGTGGATCGGCATGCAGCTTCTGATGCGCCGTCCGGAGATCGAGGGGTTCATATCGATCGCTCCGCAACCGAACACCTATGATTTCTCCTTTCTGGCGCCCTGCCCCTCCTCCGGCCTGATCATCCACGGCGACGCGGACAAGGTCGCACCTCCGAGGGACGTTCAGACGCTGGTCGACAAGCTGCACACCCAGAAGGGCATCACCATCACCCAGAAGACGCTGCCGGGCGCCAATCATTTCTTCGCCAACGACCTTCCGACGCTGATGGAGGAATGCGCCGACTATCTCGACAGGCGTCTTGCGGGCGAACTCTCGGACCCGCGGCCGAAGCGTCTGAGATAGTTCACCACAAGACGCGGAAGGACCGCTTCACTTCCGGAAGGCCGGCCGGCTTCTGCCGGAAGACGTAGCCCAGGCGGGCGAAGACGATCGCCGTGAGGACAGAGGCGCCGAACCCGAGCGCAAGTCCGGCCACCACATCGCTCGGATAATGTGCGCCGGCGACGGCGCGCGTCGCTGCCAGCCAGATCGCCACCGGAATGACGACGTAGCGGCTTTTCGGGAAAAACAGCATGAGCCCCCCGGCCAGCGCGCCGACCGTCGCCGCGTGGCCCGATGGCAAGCTCGAATAATACGGATCCATGGCGAACGGATTGAAGGACAGCACGCCGGAATCAGCGAAGAATTGCGGCCGCGCACGACCGATGAAACGTCTCCCCAAAGCGACCACGAGGCCGAACAGGCCGATCACGACGAGCGTGAAGATCGACAGGCAGGTCCAGTTGTAGAGAACGAGCAGTTGCCGCCTGGTCCGGCGGCGCCAGTCGGCAAGGTTGACGGCGAGGGCCACGCCGAGCGCCGGCATTATGTACCACCAGGCCCAGCCGGCGCCGCTGGTCCGCTCGGCGGCCGCCACGATGCCCGGCGACCAGAGGCCGCGAAAGCTGGCCAGCGGCGCGTCGAGCACCAGCACGGCGATGAAGATGATGGTGAGACAGAAACAAAGCGGCAGCTTCCAGTCGAGCACAGGATAGACCGGCGGCCGGTTCTTCACCCGGTTGAGCACGATCGGCGGCAGCGAGCGGAAGTTGGAAAGGGAACGCGCCGCGAGCGTGCTCAGGCGGGCCGACATCTTGCCGCCCTGACGCTGCAGCCGCGGCTCCGGATCGGCGGACTTCACCCACTCGTGACCGGAAGGCTGATCCTCCAGTTTCCTTACTATTGTCATCGGACTGGCCTGCTCGCGATGATGTCGGCGCACGCGCATGAGCGCGAGCCGGACCACCAATGACTAGTTCATCCCTTGCGTTTTCGCAAAGCCCCCGGAAGGCGGCGACTGCCCGCCGCCCTGCGCACGAGCCTCGACCGAGACGGCGGCTGCACGGCTACGGTGCATGAGCTGCAGCTGCCTTTTCGCGATCGGCCGGCAACCAAGAACAGTTTCTTTTCAGGTTCGATTTCGCCCCTGAGGACTTGCATCTCTTCTGCTCACTTGCTGCGCGACAAGACCGGCACAGGGCGCCGCACGGCTCTTCCACCGGTCCGCCGGGAAGCGGGGTACGGCTCGCCTGGCGACCATGCCCGGCGCTCGTTGCAGCGCTCCGGTGCGGCCGCAGTCGGACTTCTGCACGGCCAAGACACCGCTCCACGGGTCCGGCGTGGTCGGTCGAGGTCTGAAATGCAGCAGTATCCCGACTTTTTTGCTGTTGGGAGCAGAACAACACGTGGAGTTGCTCGACAGGCGACTGGCCTGATGGCAGGCTTTTCTTGTGACCGAATCACAATCCGTAATCGAGGGAACAACGGGCCAGTTCGAAGTCAATCCTTGGGGCCAAGGGTGAGGTGCGCTTTCGCTACCGGGCAAGCAACGTAGAGTTTGTATTCAGTTCGGAAGACTACGCTAAAAGTAGCTGCGGCGATGAAGGCGATGAAGTCGAAACAACTACGTGCCGACCGCAACAATTGAGGAGATTAGCGGACATGAAGAAAGCAACGCCAGCGAAAGCAGCCTCGAAGGCCAAACCGGCCGCCAAAGCCGCCGCCAAGCCGGCCGCCAAAGCCGCGGCCAAACCGGCCGCCAAGGCTGCTGCAGCCAAGCCCGCGGCCAAGAGCGCCAAGCCGGCGGCCACAGCCGCCAAGACAGCAACCAAAGCCGCCGCTTCCAGGAAGCCGGCTGCCAAGGCCGCCGCCGCCGCCAAGCCGAAAGCAACGGCAAAGCCGGCCGCGAAGCAGAAGGCTGCCGCCGGGGCAAAGGCTACCGCCAAGCCAGTCGCGAAGTCGAAGGCCGGCACAAAGAAGTAACCGGGGCTCCAGCTACGGGTACGCCGTCCCGGCGGCGGCGTGCCGGCGTGCCAGCGGTGCGGAGGCCTTCGTTTCGGAGCTGCCCGAACGGGTGGTGGCGGCTCGCGCCGGAGTTGCCGAAAGGGTTCTCACTGCTTGGCCAACGGCTCCGGTTTTTGCCGGCCGATGGCCTCGCCAGCATGCCGCCAGTCGCTGCCGTGC
>JAJFMR010000237.1 GCA_020696915.1 Rhizobiaceae bacterium
CAGTAGGAACGTGGCGGCGTCGCCCGTGTCCAAGCTCTTGGCGACCATTGACGCTGGCCGTAACAGCGCTGGCGCTCAGCGGCTCCGACGACATGCGTAGCGTGTCCAGGATGCGCCGAGGCAGCTCACCATCGCTGAACCAGCCCTTGCGTCTGTACGGGCGCCGAACGGGGATATCGGCAGCCTCGGTCGTGGGATCGAACAACCGCAGCACGGCATCGATGTGCACCAGATCGGCACGGAGCTGGTCGACTCGTTTCTCGGCCGCTTGGACTTCACCCGCCAGCTCGGCGCGCTTCGCTTTCAGCGCGGACACGACGTGAGGTTCGGTCACGGCGGTTCTCCCGGATGAGGACCGGGCGATTCTGCTGGGCTCGCGCTCTGGCCGCTAGCCGTGCTAAGGTGCGTTTGCTACCTAATGCCGGGCATTTGCGGCCATTCTTCCGAACCGCGAGCACCGGCCCGGAGACCGTTTCGGGCCATTTCCCGTCTCTCGCGGCGCACTTTCTCCGACGCAACCGAACCACGGCCACTTTGGTACGGATGTTGAAAACTCGATAATTCAAGGGGTTGGTGGCGCCTGCAGGGGGTCGGTTTTGAAAAAACCTCCGCTTGGGCGGAGTGAACAGGGGTCGAACTGGCCGATTCAGTGTGTCCGCTTCAGGCCGCACAGCGGGCCTGTCAGGAGACGCTTTGACAGGCTGGGGTCGTGACCCCAAAGCGGAGCACAACCTGTCCCATTTCATCGTCTGCGTCGGGGCTGGTCTGCGGGCGTTCCACCGCGCCGGGCGAAGGCGCGGCCGACCGCGGCAACACCGATCGTCACCCCTAGCGTGCGGCCAATCTCGTGAAGCCGTCCGCACTCCAGAGTTCGCTGCCCACGCCGTGGTGGACGAAAAAGAGGCCGTCCGGATCGTACTTTTCCTTCACGGCGAGTAGCCTCGCGTAGTTCGAACCCCAGAAGGATTTTTGCCACGCCGGCTCGAAGAAATCGCTCTCCGCCACGTAAGAGCCGACGCGCGGGAGCAGGGTCCGGATCTCGTTCATGGCTCGGTCGATCGCCTCCGCGTGTTCCCGAGCGGCCGACGGATCGGGCTCGTGCCCAGGGATGCCGGGATAGGCCGGCGGCCCCTCGGCCCCGCTGATGATCAGCGCAAAGGCATCCAGCACGGCCGGATTCATCGCCGTGTCCTTTGCGGTGGCTATTGCATCGGGAGGCCCGCCCGCAAGGCCCTTGTTGACGTGCAGCGACACGCCCCAGTGCCGGCTCGCCGCAAACAGGGCATCGCCGAGAGCTTCCTGCCGGTCCGGCTGCAAGAGCGAGACGGGAAGCCATGCCGACTGATAGCCGTGCAGGACCTGCCCCGCCTCGCCTAGATTGCCCGCCCAGAACACATTCGCCTCAGGGGCGCCTGGACGGTCGTCCGCAAGCACCACGCCGGGGACTCCCTTAAGGAATCCGGGGTCCCAGAAGCGCCGGGCCGGCACAGCCACGATCCATGGCGCTGACACCATGCTGAAATCCTGCGGAGCACCGGCCAGCCAGTCGAGGAACGGGCGCCAGATCGTCTCCGCCTGTTGCTGGTCCAGCCCTTGGAACACCATGGCGATCGCGAGAATGTCGCCCGGCCGGAACGCGATCTGCTCGCCCCAGTGCGGATTGAGCAGGCTCTCGCTGTAGAAGCTGAGGATCCGGCCGATCAGCAGCCGGAATGCGGCGTCCGATGTGGCTTTGATCGTCATGTTCACTGCGCCGAAGAAGTCGGGCAGAGTGTGCGTCCGCAGCGTGAGGCGGGTCACGATTCCGAGGCTCCCGCCACCGCCGCCCTTGATCCCCCAGAACAGGTCCGGGTTCGTGCAAGCGTTGGCGATCCTCACGGCGCCATCGGCGGTGACGAGTTCGGCCTCCACCAGGCTCGCCGCTCCCATCCCATACGCCTTCGAGAAACTTCCGAAGCCGCCACTTTGGATCAGGCCGGCAACGCCAACGGTCAGGCAGCCTCCGCCCTGGACATAGCGGCCCGCCTTCGTCGTGACCGCATCGTAAACCTGGCCCCAAATCGCACCCGCCTCGGCCGTGACCGCCTGCTGCGGCTCATGGCGTCCGGTGCAGCCGGCGCCGATGAACCCGTCGTGCACGGTCACAGCGTTCATCCTTCGCGTCCCAATCAGCAGTGAGTCTGCCGCATTGGAGGTGCCTTGGTAGCTGTGGCCGCCGCCCTTCACGACGACTCGCAGATTGTGCTTGCGGGCGAAATTGACGGCGGCGGCGACATCCTCCGTCCTTTGCGCGGCCACCGCGTACACACTGGGCCTCGACGTCCAGGCGTCGATCCAGCCGAGGGACTGCGTCAGTCCGATCTCGTCGGCGAGGTAGATGGGTTCTTCAACTCCTTGAAGACCTGGGCGCAGTCCGCGCTCGACGGCGCGTCAGTGCAGGCGGCGAGCGGCGACTGCACTTTGACGAACCGCCCCCCGACCTCCCGCCTTAGCCGGTTCCAGCTTGCTTCGGATGGCCATCCGGGATCGCCGGGCCGGACCCGAGAATGTGATCCGACTGCTCCCCAACCCCGTGTCGGTCCGAGCAGCCATGACCACATGCCTGACAGAAACGGCATCGTCACTGCCGCTGTCTGCAACAGACCTCTTCTTTTCATCTGGCTCCCTTCACCGGAGGCCGCATGCGGATGGTTCGGACGGTTCCAGGCCCTACGCGCCCCGCGATGATCGGATGCCGCTGTTCGTTCCGTTCCAACGTCCCCGGGTCGAATTCGACCGTGTGTGCAGGAATGTTGGTTGGCGATCGCGGCGTTCGCTTGATCGCACTTGCGCAAGCGCGGTTCCTGGCAGCCGACGCTACTCGTCAACCGGATAGGCGCGGCGGCCGGTGCAGACAAGTCGCGCGTTCCGTTCCAGAACCGGACCCTTCGTGGGCTGCCTGCATTCGGGCCAGGCTTTAGCGGCTCTCCCCGGCTGGAATCCGCCGCCAACCACTCATTCCGATTGACCGAGGAGGGCGGACAAGCAAACTTTCGGATGTCAATCGAGACTATCTGTCGATTTCGTTGTCGGACGACCAAAGCCTTCGAAATAGCCGACGCGTTTCGCCCGAACGGGAGGTACTTTAATGACCACGCAGGAACTGCCACCGCCGTCTGTCCTATTTCGGATGGTCACCGGCTATTACGTCGCGCGCGCCATTCACGTCGCGGCCAAGCTCGGGATCGCCGATCTTCTCGCCGAAGGCCCGCGTGGCTATGACGAGCTGGCCAAGGCGACGGGAACGCACGCGGACTCGCTCCGGCGCGTCCTGCGGCTCCTCGCCAGCGCGGGCGTGTTCATCGAGGAGGAGGATGGGAAGCTCGCGCTGACGCCGATCGGCGCCTGCCTGCGCTCCGGCGTGCCCGGCTCGATGCGTGCCGCCGCACTCCTGTTCGGCGGCATCACGCAGCAGGCATGGGGCGATCTCCTCTACAGCGTCGAGACCAGCGAACCGGCCTTCCGCCAAGTCTTCGGCATGGATTCCTTCGACTACATGGCGGAGCATCCGGACGAAGCCGCCAACTTCGATGCCGCCATGGCCGATTTCACCAAGCACACCGCCATCGCCGTAGCCACGGCCTATGACTTTTCGCCCTTCCGCCGCATCGTCGATGTCGGCGGCGGCAACGGCGCGCTCCTCGCCGGCATCCTCAGAGCCAACCCGACGCTCACCGGCGTCATCTTCGACCTTCCAAATGTCGCCACTCGCGCGGCGGAGCAGATCCGCGAGCTTGGTTTGGCCGGTCGCTGCGAAATCGTCGGCGGCGACTTCTTCAAGGAATTGCCCAGCGGCGGCGATGCCTATCTTCTGAAGCATGTCATCCACGATTGGAATGACGACCGCGCCACTGCGATTCTCAGGACCTGTCGGCGTGCGATGGGCGCCGACGCCAAGTTGCTGATCGTCGAAGGCGTCTACCCGCCGCGCATCGATCAGTCCGACGAAAGCCGCGGCGCCGCCGCCAACGACGTGAACATGCTCGTCTGCACTGGCGGCCGCCAAAGATCGGAAGCCGAGTTCCGCAGGCTGTACGACGCAGCGGGCTTCCGGCTGACGCGGACTGTTCCGACCCAGACGCCGGTGAAGGTTATCGAAGGAGTGTGTGCCTAGCCGCGGGCTGCTGTACAAGCTGGGTGCTTCCAGCTCGCGGACCATGTCTTCGACGACGTGACCATCATCGCAGTGCGCCGCTGACCGGCACGACTGCCGGGGACAGTCATTTAGACACTGATCTGCGGCCTTGCCGGCCAGCGCGGAAAAAGAGCGCGCTCGTAACCGCTTAAAGCGACTTCAGGAACTCAACGAGATCGCGCTTTGCCCCTCCCCCGAGACCGAGCCCGAAGGTCCGATCGTAGTGGTCGATGACCTCGCGCAAGGTGCGAAATCGCCCGTCGTGGTAGAAACCGCCCTTGGTATGCGTCCAAAGACCCTTGAGCGGCGCCGTCCGGTAAGCTCGCTCAGGGGAGCGGTCGGCCTGGAATCTGTCGATGCCGATCTCCTCGGGCGCGTGCAGGTTCCAGCCCGGCTCGGTGTAGAGCGGCGGCACGTGACACCGGGCGCAACCCGCCTCGCCCTTGAACAGTTCCTCGCCGCGCGCCGCCGAGTCGGCATCGAAGCTTCCTTCCGGGGGTGGCGGCGCCGGGATCGCCAGCTGATAGAAGTTCAAGGCGGCGAGCTTCGAGGTGATCAGGTCCGGATCGCTCCTCAGATCGCCGAAGCGCTCGCGCGCGGCGATCGGAAACTGCTCGGCATCGTTCAGTCGCGGATCGAAGAACGTGCCCTGGCCGCCCATCTCAAGGTTGGCGACGAAGGCGTTCCAGTGCGTGACCGAGCCCCAGCCGGTCCAGGTATGGAGATTGACGCCGGCGAGGCCGAACGCCGGCGGGAGCAGGGTCGCGGCCGGCTTGCCGTCGGGCCGGAAGGCCTTGCCGTCCAGGATGAGCTCGGCGTCGAACTTGCCGGGTCCCCAAGAGCGCAGCACGGCCCGCACCGTGTCCTCGTCGAGGCCTAGGAGACTGACGAAAGAACCGAGGTCGGGAGCGAGGGCGATAAAGGCACCGACATCGAGATCGCGGTTCGCCCAGCCGTCCAGCCGCTGCCCGATACCAGGCGCGAAGGAGTCGTCGACCGTGGAGTGGCAGAGCGCGCACTGGAT
>JAJFMR010000238.1 GCA_020696915.1 Rhizobiaceae bacterium
GTCGCCGATGCGGATAAGCGTCGTCGGATGTGACTGATGCGCCGGGGCGCTGACGAGATAGAATTTCGCTGGTTGGGAGGCATCGGCAGAGGCAAACGAAATGCGCTCGGTGCCCATGCCGACATAGATCATGTCGCGGCTCGCCAGGTCGAAGGAGTCGCCATCGGCCTCGACGACCCCGCTGCCGCCGATATTCACCGCAATGAGTTCCCGGCGGGCGAGAAAGGTGGCGGTGCCGGTCGGCTTGATCGCCTCGAGCCGCAGCGGCGCCTCGGACGGCATCGCACCGCCGAGGATCATCCGATCGTAATGCGTGTAGGTAAGGCAGATGTGTCCGGGCATGAACAGCCCGCCGACATGGAAGTGATGGCGCAGCTCCGCCGTACCCATGACGGCCGCAGCAGCGGGATCGATGGCGAAGCGGCTTTCGTAGTTCATGTCTCTGGTCTCCGGCTCGTTGGTCTCGTCAGGGCCGCTCGGGATTTTCGATGCCGGCCAGGTATTCTTCGCGGCTGCCACGCAGGCGGGTGCGATAGCGTTCCTGACTTGCCGCCAGATGGGCGCGCATCGCCGCACGCGCTGCGTCCGGATCACTGGCCGAGATCGCCTTCAGGATGACGAGGTGCTCGCGCTGCAGCCCTTCCTGGTATTCGCGTGTCAGCACGCTGTCGGTGCCCCAGGGCGAGGCGACATCACAGGGGATGGTGCGTAGGCCGAGAGCGTCGAGAACCTCCACGTAGAAGGGATTGTTGGTGGCGATTGCGATCGCCCGGTGGAAGGCGAAATCCGTCTTTCCGGTGGCCTGCCGGCCCTCGAGCAGCCGTTCGAACTCGAAGAACGCCTCGTGAATCTGGGCTTCCTGGGCGCTGTTGCGCCGGAGTGCTGCGAGACCGGCACTTTCGATCTCGATGCCCATGCGGACTTCGAGGACATTGAGCGCCTGCGAGATCTTGCTGCCTATGTCGAGGCTGATCGAGCCGAAGGCCAGCGTCGGATGATCGCGAACGAAAATGCCGGCACCCTGCCGCGACTCCACAAGGCCGTCGGCGGCCAGGGTGGCGATGGCCTCGCGAATGACCGTGCGGCTGACCCCGAACGTCGCGGTGAGCTGGTTTTCGGTGGGCAGCTTCTGTCCCGGCACGATGTCGCCGCCGAACACCTGCCGGCGAAGCGCCGACACCACGCGTTCGGACAGCTTCGGCCTTCTCTCTGCCCTGACGTCTGCGATCGTCGCCGCCATGTCGGCGCTACCGGAAGACGCCGGGCAGCCACAGCGAGATGGCCGGGATGTAGGTGACCAGTCCGAGCACCACGAGCCCGGCGCCGTAGAAGGGCCAGATCGAGCGCATGGCCTCCCACACCGATATCTTGCCGACGGCGCAGGCCACGAACTGCACGGCGCCGACCGGCGGCGTGTTGAGGCCTATGCCGAAGTTCAGGATCATGATGACTCCGAAATGGACGGGATCGACGCCGTAGGCCTGCGCAACGGGAAGGAAAATCGGCGTGGAGATGATGATCGTCGGGCCCATGTCCATGAACGTGCCGAGAAAAAGCATCAGCACGTTGAGGAGGAGGAGAATGACGAGCGGATTCTCGGAGATCGCGTTCATCGAAGCGATCAGCGCGGCTGGCACCTGGAGAAACGCCATCAGCCACGAAAAGGACGCCGCCGTCCCGATGATCAGCAGCACCATGGCTGTCGTGCGCACCGCGGCATGGGTGGCGTGGACGAAGTCGTTCCAGCCCATCTGCCTGTAGACCAGAACGGTTACCAGGAGCGCATAGATCACGGCCACACAGGAACTCTCGGTTGCCGTGAAGACGCCGGACCGGACACCGCCGAAGATGATCGCGATCAGCAGCAGGCCGGGGATGGCGACGGCGCCGAGATGCAGGACGGCGGCCATCCCGGGAAACGGTTCGGTGGGATAGCCGCGGTGGCGGGCCACGAAATAGGCGGTGACCATGAGCGCGACGGCAAGCAGCAGGCCGGGCAGGATGCCGGCCGTGAACAGGTCGGCGATCGAGATCTTGCCGCCCGCCGAGATCGAATAGATGATCATGTTGTGAGACGGCGGCAGAAGCAGTGCGATCAGCGCCGCCATGGAGGTTACGTTCACCGCATAGTCGGCTCCATAGCCGCGCGCCTTCATCTGCGGGATCATCAGGCCGCCGACCGCCGCGGCTTCGGCGACCGCCGAGCCGGAAATGCCTCCGAACAGGGTTGCCGTCGCGATGTTGACCTGCCCCAGACCGCCGCGCATATGGCCGACCATCGAGCCTGCGAAGGCGACGATCCGGCTGGCAATGCCGCCGCGGACCATGAGGTCTCCGGAATAGATGAAGAAGGGGATGGCAAGCAGCGAGAAGACGCTCATGCCGGAGTTCATGCGCTGAAACACCACGAGCGGCGGCAGGCCCATGTAGAGCACGGCCGCGAAGCTCGCCACGCCGAGGCAGAAGGCAATCGGCGTGCCGATCAGCATCAGCAGGGTGAAAACCCCGAACAGGATCCAGATTTCCATGCCTCAGACCTTCAGGTTTTCGAGCTCGGCCACGACTTCGGCAGGTGGAGCGTCCTCCAGGCCGACGTCGATCGGCACGCCGGCCACGCGAAGCACGATCCGCTCCAGCGAGAACAGCACGACGAGCACGCCGCCTCCGACGACGGGGAAATAGTCGAAGGCTCCCGAAATGCCGAGCGAGGGCAGCACCGAGCTCCAGGTCAGGGCGACGAGCTGGCCGCCGTACCAGATCATGCCGATGCCGAACGCCAGGATGACGAAATCGGAAATCATGCGAAGCGCCCGCTTGCCCCTGAGCGGCAGCACGTAGATCAGCACGTCGAAGCCGAGATGATAGTTTTCGCGGATGCCGACGGCGGCGCCCAGGAAGATGAACCAGCTCATCAGCATGACTGAGCTCAGCTCGGTCCAGTTCGGCGACTGGTTCAGCACGTAGCGGCCGAACACCTGCCAGGCCACGAAGGCCGTCATCAGCACCAGGCCGAGCCCCGCCAGCCAGAGAGCCGAAGTGCTGAGAAAGGTGAAGACGCGCGTCCAGGCCGGCAGCGGTTGCTCGCCATCGAGGGTGGTGGTCATCCGAAACATCCCGGGGATAGGCGGCGCGACGATGCCGCGCCGCCAGGTCGGTTTACTGGACGGCCCTGATCGCCTCGACCATCGCCTTCAGCTTCTCGTCCTTGACGTGCTTTTCGTAAACGGGAGCCATGGCGTCGATGAAAGGCTGCTTGTCGGGCGTCGTGATTTCGGAGCCGGCCGCCTCGACCTTGGCCCGCGAGGCGGCGACCTGGGCGGTCCACAGTTCGCGCTGCTTGGTCACGCTCTCCTTGGCCGCTTCCTTGAAGATGGCCTGGTCCTCCGGGGTGAGCTTGTCCCAGGAAGCCTTCGACATGACGAAAACCTCAGGCACCATGGTGTGCTCGTCCAGAGAATAGTATTTCGCGACCTCGGCGTGCTTGGCCGTGTCGTAGCTCGGGAAGTTGTTCTCGGCGCCGTCGATGACGCCTGTCTGGATGGCCGAGTAGACTTCGCCGTAAGGCATCGGCGTGGCGTTGGCACCGAGTGCCGAAACCATGTCGACGAAGATGTCGGACTGAATGACGCGGAACTTCATTCCGGCCAGGTCCGCCAGCGTGTTGACAGGCTTCTTGGAGTTGTAGAAGGAGCGCGCGCCGCCGTCATAGAAGGCGAGAACGACGAGGTCGGCAGCTTCGAAGGCGGCTCCGATCTGGGCTCCGATCTCGCCGTCCATGACCTTGTGCATGTGATCTTCGGAACGGAAGAGGTAGGGAAGCGACGGCACCGTCGTTTCCGGTATGATGCCGTTGAACGGCGCCATCGAGATGCGGTTGAGATCGATCACGCCGGAACGAACCTGCTCGATCGTATCCTTTTCCTCGCCGAGCTGCGCGGAGTGGTAGACTTCCACGGAATAGCGCCCGGCGGTGCGCTCCTTGACCAGCTCACCGAAATATTTGACGCCCTCGACCGTCGGATAGCCATCCGGATGGGTATCGGAGGAACGCAGCACCGTCTGCGCGCTCGCCGTTCCCGCCATCATTGCAATTGCCGCGGCTGCCGCAGCGAACCTGGAAAAATGCTTCATGCTCGTCTCCCTTTCATGTTTCGGGCGCTATGCCCCCTAGAGCCGGTACGCCTTTTTCGCGAGCGTATAGGCCAGTTCGTGCGCGACCTCGTGGGCTTCGTCCTCCCGCAACCGATGCTCCGAGACGAGGCGGGCGAGGAATGCGCAATCGACGCGGCGCGCAATGTCGTGGCGCGCCGGAATTGAGGGAAATGCCCTGGTGTCGTCGTTGAAGCCGACGGTGTTGTAGAACCCGGCCGTCTCGGTGGTCATCTCGCGGAAGCGCCGCATGCCTTCCGGACTGTCGTGAAACCACCAGGCAGGACCTATCCTGAGGCAGGGATAGACGCCGGCCAGCGGTGCCAGCTCACGCGCATAGCTGGATTCGTCGAGCGTGAAGAGGATCACGGTGAGATCCCGCTCCATCCCGACGCAATCGAGGAGCGGCTTCAGGGCGGCGGCAAAGTCCGTGCGGGTCGGAATGTCAAAACCCTTGTCGCGGCCGAACTTTTCGAGGACCGCCGGAGAATGGTTCCGCCACGAACCCGGATGGATCTGCAGGACGAGCCCGTCTTCGATGCTCATCTTGGCCATCTCGGTGAGCATCTGCGCACGGAAAAGCCGGTTTTCGCGTTCGTCGGAGGTTCTCGACCGCACCCGGCGGAAAAGCTCCTCCGCCGCGGCATCGGAAAGGTTCGCCGTCGCCGCATCGGCGTGACCGTGATCCGTCGAGGTGGCCCCGAACGATTTGAAATAGGCGCGCCGGGTGCGATGCGCATCGAGATAGCCGGCCCAGTTGCCCGTGTCGCAGCCGGTGATTTCCCCAAGACGGTCTATATTGTCATGAAAGCCGGGGAAATCCGGATCGACCACCTGGTCGGGTCGGTAGGCGGTGACGACGCGCCCATTCCAGCCGCTGTCGCGGATCATGCCATGCCAGTGGAGATCGTCGAGGGCGCTGTCCGTGGTGGCGATAGCCTCGATCCCGAATCGCTCGTAGAGCGACCTTGGCCGGAACTCGTCACGCCCGAGGCGCTCGGCGATCAGATCGTAGCAGCGGTCGGCCGAAGCTGCGCCGAGCGGCTC
>JAJFMR010000239.1 GCA_020696915.1 Rhizobiaceae bacterium
GGCGCGCCGGAGCCAAAGCACTGGGCTTCGGACACCACCTGGTCACAGCCGGCCAGATCGACGGCGTCGGGCGACTTTCGCAACTGGCTTTTCGTCAAGATCGACACTGACGAGGGCATCACCGGTGTCGGCGAATGCTCAGGGTGGCCGCGCGTCATCGAGACCGCCGTCCAGGACCTCAGGACCATTCTGGTCGGCGAGGACCCGACTCACATCGAACGGCTGTGGCAGAAGATGCTCGCCGCAATCATGGGCCACGGCATGCTCGGCACGGTCGGCGGCGGCGCCATGACGGGCATCGACATGGCCCTGTGGGACATCAAGGGCAAGGCGCTCGACACGCCAGTGTGGAATCTGCTGGGCGGCAAGGTGCGCGACCGCGTCCGGATCTATGGCCACGCCAACACGCCCGAAGTGGCTCTTTCACTGCAACGGCGGGGCTTCACCGCGCTGAAGTGCGGCGGCGTTTCGGATCCGGTTCGCAAGGTCGCCAGCATCCGCGATGCGGTCGGCAGCGACATGGACATCATGATCGATCTGCACGGCCCGCCATGGCTGACGCCGGCGGACGCGGCGCGGCTCGCTCGGGCGCTGGAACCCTACGAACTCGCATGGATAGAAGATCCGATCGCGCCGGAGAACCTGGAAGGATATCGTCGGATCAGGGATGCGGCCCAGGTGCCATTGGCTTCGGGCGAGCGCATGGCCACCATCTTCGGCGAGCGCGAACTGATCGAGCGCGAGCTCGTCGACGTCGTCCAGCCCGACACCGGGCGAGCCGGCGGCATCACCCAGATGAAGAAGATCGCGGCGATGGCGGAAGCGCACCACATCATGCTGGCGCCGCATTCCGGCTCGCTCGGGCCGGTTGCGGAATATGCCGCGCTGCACCTCATGGCAGCCATCCCCAACGCCCTCATGCTGGAACGCATCGAGGACGATTGGGAGGGGCGGGCCAGGACCGTGATCCCGCATCCCATCCAGAAGGACGGCTTCCTTTCCGTGCCTGACGCACCCGGCCTCGGCGTCGACATCGACGAGGAATTCGTCGCGCGCCACCCCTCCCGGGGCAACGTCGCAATGCCGGTCCTGCAGGATTCGAATTCATACGCCGAGGGAACCCGCGACGAGCACGCCTACGTGCAGACAAGGCTCAGGCGCGCGCGCTACTACAGCGCGAAGCCGTGAGGATGGACGATCGATGAACGACGACGATGGCTTCGGCATCGGTGATGCCTGAGCCGGGCCTGGCATTTCGGCTTCAGGGCTCTGCCGGCCTCGGGCTGTCGCCGTCGAACACCCGCCGCCGCGCGTCCTGTATATGTCTGTGCATCGCCGTCGACGCGGCGTCCTCGTCCTTGGCCAGTATCGCCTCGTATACGACCCTGTGTTCGGTCAGGACGAGGTTGAGCCGTTGCGAAGGATTGAGCAGCGACAGCTGTCGGTTGAGCAGCATCGCCGTTTTGAACGACTGCTCCAGGGAATGCAGCGTGGTCGAGAAATAGGCGTTGCCCGAGGCATCGGCCACGGCCTTGTGAAATGCGAAATCGGACTCGACGTCGACGGTGCCCATCTCGACCGCATCGCGCAGCGATCGCAGCGTGGCGTCGATCTTGTCCAGCACCGCCTCGTCTCGCCTGGCGGCCGCAAGCCGTGCGGCCATCGGTTCGACCGCGAGCCGGAACTCGAAACAGCGCTGGATATCGGCGATGCTCCCGATCGGCGCGAAGCGCAGCAGCGCGCTGCCGGGGCGCTTGAGGACGAAGCTGCCGGCGCCTTGCCGCGGCTGGATCAGGCCGTCGTCACGCAGCCGGGCAAGGGCTTCTCGCACCACCGGCCGCGACACGGCGAATTCCTGCGCGAGCAACGTCTCGGTCGGCAGCTTGGCGCCCTCGGGATAGCGGCCCTGGACGATATCCTTCAGTACGACCTCGTAGACCTGATCACTGAGCTTCACCTGCTGGCGTCTGCCCAGCCGGGCCTCCTGCGCCATCGTCGAGGACCGGTTGGCTGACCTGCCCATGTCATTGTTCAAGCGGCGCCCCCTCCGAGGGTCCCTGGGAATTATCCTGCCATTGCCTCGTGGCCGAGGCCGGCTTCTACTGCCATCAGTTCCCGGGTGGCGTTGCGAACGGGATCACGCAATTCCGGGGCAATGTTGGCCATCAAGGGCATCATCGGCCCCATGTCGCCGATGCCACCCAGACTGACCGCCTCGTGCAGCACGAAAGCGGGACCGTGCCGGTCGCGCAGGGTTTCGAGTCCCAGGAAGGTCTGTCTTATGCGTTCGGCCTCGGCATAGTCGGCGGCCTTCAGCGCCCGCAGCAGGCGCATGGAATTTGCGGGTGCGACACAGCCCGATCCGGTGGTGAAGGCGCCAAGCCCGAAGGTCCGGAAATGAGCGATCGTCGGTCTCTCGCCAATGCCGCTGACGATCTTGGCGGTGCCGATGGCGGCAACCAGTCGCCCCAGGTAGGCGTCCACCGCCGGATCGGTGCGAACGATGGCGTATTTGACGAAGAGAAGGCAGCCGTCGCGATCGAGCCGGGCAATGCGGTCGACGCTGAGATAGTTCTCGTCCTTGACATAGAGGACGAGCGGAAACCCGAGCCTGGCGACGGTCAGTCGAATTGCGCGGTCGAGGCCTTCCTGGGTCATATTGGCCATTGTCGGCAGCACCATCGCGGTTGGAAACCGCTTGCGCGACAGGATGGCAGCCTGATCCAGCATGGTTCCGAACGCCGGGCCGATCGAAGGAATGACCCAGGTCCCGGCGGCGACGGTCTCGGCCAGGAAGTCGAGGATCCCCTCGTACTCGGACATCGCCACATTGTAGAAGTTCGCGTTGCCGCCGCACATGATGATGGAAATGCCGCCGGCTTCCAGATAGCGGATCAGCGCCCTGTTGGCGGCCGGCGCAAGGACCAGGTCGTCGGTGCGGGCAAGCGGCGGCACCGCGATGACCGACGCCTGCCAGTCGGACGGCCCTTCGAGCGCTTCCTTCATTTCAACCCTCCTGACAGCCCCGATGACCGAAATCCTGCACCCTGGTCGACCCGCGGCAATGCGTCCCGCAAGCGACGGTGCCAGGCCGCCAGGGTCTCCGGGGGCCGAGCCGGCGCTTCATCCTTCAGGTGCGCTACGATCCAACGCTCGTCCAAATATGGCTCCCGAGATACCGCGCGCCGGGCGCTCAAGTCCCATTGACGCAGGGCGCAACCAGCGACTAGGCTAGAATATGTAATCTTGCCTGACAACCTCAATTTTGGGTGGCGGGAAGCATTGCCTGGGACCGGAGTTGAAGAACACAGCCTCTGTCTGTTCTGCATGCTTGCTTCGACACCGGCCGGGGGCGCGGAGCCCGTGAGGTTGGGCGCGTGACAGCGCCGACGTTGACCGGCGCCCCGGGGAATCGGAAGGTCCGGGTAGCTCCGGACGTGGGCGCCGCGTCGGCGACCTTGGAAGCTGCCGCTGGGGCAGGGTCATGGGCGGATGAACAGGAGGCCGAATGGCACGCATACTGCTGAGGAACCTTCGCAAGGTCTACGACGAGGCCGAAGTGGTCCGGGGCATCAACCTGGACGTTTCGCACAACGAGTTCCTGGCGCTCGTCGGCCCCTCCGGGTGCGGCAAGAGCACGACTCTCCGTATGATCGCCGGCCTCGAGCCGATCACTTCGGGGGAGGTGATCATTGGCGACAGGGTCGTCAACTCCGACCAGCCGAAGGATCGGGACATCGCCATGGTGTTCCAGAACTATGCGCTCTATCCCCACATGACCGTCTACCAGAACATGTCGTTTGGACTGAGGCTGAGGCGGACCGCCAAGGCAGAAATCCACGAACGGGTGCTGCAGGCAGCGGAGATCCTGAACATCACCGAGCTTCTGCAGCGCCGGCCGAAGCAGTTGTCCGGAGGGCAGCGCCAGCGCGTGGCCATGGGCCGCTCGATCGTGCGCAACCCCCAGGCCTTCCTGTTCGACGAGCCGCTGTCCAATCTCGACGCCAAGCTGCGCGTGCAGATGCGTACGCAGATCAAGAAGCTGCATCGGAGAATGAAGACGACGGTTCTCTATGTCACGCATGACCAGGTCGAGGCGATGACCCTTGCCGACCGAATCGTGGTGATGAATGCGGGGGGGATCGAGCAGGTGGCCAGCCCCCAGGAGATGTACGACCACCCGGCAACCAGGTTCGTCGCAGGCTTCATCGGCTCTCCCGCCATGAACATGATCCCCTGCGCGGTCGAGCGCCGGGCCACCCATCTGGCGATCCGGCTCGGCGAGCGTCACGCACTGGATGTTCCGGCCGACAGGACTGCGCGCTATGCAGACTATGTCGGCAAGCCGATGCTGTTCGGCATCCGACCGGAGCACATCACTGAGAGACGCGCTCACGTGAACGAGGCGCAGCGCGACTTCACCGACGAAGTGCAGGTCCTCGAGCCCATGGGCGTCGACACCATGGTTTTCCTGGAGATCAACGGCGAAGAGGTTTGCGCGCGTGCGGCGCCGCATTCGGTCCGTCCGGTCGGTGAGCCGATGGAGTTCACCATCGACATGTCGAACATGCACCTGGTCGACCTGGGAACCGACAAGGTGGTCTAGGACCGAGCCGGATGTCGATGGCGGCCAGGCAGTCTGGAGATATCGGAGACCCCGTGATGGACTTCAGCCCTTCGGTCCGGATCGACTTCGACGCCCCGGGCAAGACCTTCGGGCAGGTGGCCTTCCCGCTGGAAGAACGCTGGGAGGGCCGTCGTGAGGTCGCGCTCCCCGTCTGTGTGATCGCGGGCGGCCGGGGCCCGACGGTCGCTCTGTGGGGTGGCAATCACGGTGATGAATACGAGGGCCCGATCGTGCTCGGGCAACTGGCGCGCGAACTCGACGCGGCGGCGGTTCAAGGGCGTCTGATCATCCTGCCCACGATCAATCCGCCCGCGCTCCTGGCCGGTCGGCGGTGTTCGGCGATCGACGGCAAGAACATGAACCGGGTCTGGCCGGGCGACCGCACCGGCTCGATCACCGACCGCATCGTCGCCTGGCTGGACAGCATCGTGCTGTCGCAGAGCGATGTTCTGATGGACCTTCACACCGGAGGCAACGCGCTCCACCTGGTCCAGATGTCGATGTGCCATCATACCGAAGACCCGGCGCTTCGGGCTCGGAT
>JAJFMR010000240.1 GCA_020696915.1 Rhizobiaceae bacterium
ATCCGAACGCCGGCCTGAAGCGGGTTCCGCGCGTCGCCGTTTGCTCGACACCGCGACGCGGCTTTTCTACGAAAGGGGCGTCCATGCTGTCGGCATCGACCGCATCATCGCGGAAGCCGGCATAGCCAAGGCGACCTTCTACAATCACTTTCCCTCGAAGGATGATCTCGTCGTCGCCTATCTCGAAGAGATAGACGGGCTCGGCCGGGCCGCAGTGGCGGCGCTTCCGAAGCAACCTCCTCGGAAAATGATCTCGGCTATCATGGGGCGGATCAGCGAGGCTGTGACCGCAGGAGGCTGGCGGGGGTGTCCGTTCCTCAACGCCGCGGCCGAATACCCCGATCCGGCCAGCCCTGTGCGGCAGGCAATCAATGCGCGCCGCATTTGGTATCACGACACGCTGAAGAACCTTCTCGCAGAGGACGACGATCCAGCGCCTTCCGTCACCGCTTCCCTCCTCGTCGCGGCTTCGGACGGCCTGCTGGAAAGTGCCTATCTGGATGATGCCGAAAGCGTCCCCGCCCTCGTCCGCGAGGCGGTGACGAGACTGCTGGATCGCCGATGAACGCCGCTCGCCGACCAAGCAGCACCGGTTTGCGCCAGTTCCTGGATCCCCAGCAGCAGCACGATTGGATGGAGGGCAAGACGATCCTGCGCGACGCAGACGATCGCCCGGAGTCGCTGGAACTGCGTTTCAAATACCTCCCGCGGTTCGAGAAGCTGCTGCGCCGGCCGCAGGCGCAGGAGGTCCTGGAGATGCTCCGGCGCTACGGCCGCGACTGCATCCCGATTCCACGCCAGACCGAGCGACGCTACTGGTCGGTTTCCTGTCTGCCGTCGACTCCAGGCAAGGCGCTCGTCCGCATCAATGCGAGCTGGATGGAGCTCTTCTCGCTCTATGCGGACGGCGACGGCGTCCGCGCGCTCTTCGTGGTGCATCTTTCCGATTTCACCACCGACCATTCGCTCGATCACGGGCAGGTAGACGATGCCTTTCTTGAGCGCTGTGTCGTGACGCCGGAAGACGTCAGCTATTTCTTCCCCCGTGGCGCGGACATTTTCGGCGTCAAGGTCCGCGGCTTCTCCTCGATTGGCAAATTCGTCGCGAGCCGGGCGTTGCGGGCCATCCGTGCGTTCAACCTGACGCACATGAACAGGGGCCGGAACGCCTATCAGGCGAGCCACTGCTACAGCCTGGCGGATCACATGCTGGATTAGACACATGGCGCTCAAACGCATGGACAATTTGGGCATCGTCGTCGATGACCTCGAAGTGACAATTGATTTCTTTCGTGAGCTCGGCCTCGAGCTCGAAGGGCGGGGCACGATCGAAGGAGAATGGGCCGGACGTGTCACTGGGCTGGGCGATCAGCGCGTCGAGATTGCCATGATGCGCACACCGGACGGCCACAGCCGGCTCGAGCTCTCCCGCTTCCTCACGCCGCCTGTCGTTGCGGATCACCGCAACGCCCCGGTCAACGCATTGGGCTATCTCCGCGTCATGTTCACCGTTGACGACATCGACGACACGCTTGAAAGGCTCCGCACTCGCGGCGCGCAGCTCGTATGCGAAGTCGTCCAGTACAAGGACGCGTATCGGCTTTGCTACATCCGCGGGCCAGGCGGGCTTCTCATCGGACTCGCCCAAGAGCTCAGCTGAGCGCGACACGACGATAATGACGGGCGGACCGCCAGCTTGGAACCTTGGCAGAATCATTCCCACTCGATCGTGCCGGGCGGCTTGGAGGTGACGTCGTAGACGACGCGGTTGATGCCTCGCACCTCGTTGATGATGCGGGTAGCGGCGGCGCCGAGGAAGGCCATGTCGTAGGGGTAGAAATCGGCCGTCATGCCGTCGACGGAGGTGACGGCGCGCAGCGCGCAGACATATTCATAGGTCCGCCCGTCGCCCATGACGCCGACCGTCTGCACCGGCAGCAGAACCGCAAAGGCCTGCCAGATGGCGTCGTAGAGGCCGGCCTTGCGGATCTCGTCGAGGTAGATGGCGTCCGCCTCGCGCAAGATGTCGAGCTTCTCGCGTGAGACGCCGCCCGGGCAGCGGATGGCCAGGCCCGGTCCGGGGAAAGGGTGGCGGCCGATGAAATGGTCGGGCAGGCCGAGTTCGCGGCCGAGCGCCCTGACCTCGTCCTTGAACAGTTCGCGCAGCGGCTCGACCAGCTGCATGTCCATGCGCTCCGGCAGGCCGCCGACATTGTGGTGCGACTTGATGGTCACCGAGGGTCCGCCGGAGAAGGAGACGCTTTCGATCACGTCCGGATAGAGCGTGCCCTGCGCCAGGAATTCGGCGCCGCCGATCTTCTTCGCCTCCCGCTCGAACACCTCGACGAACAGCCTGCCGATGGTCTTGCGCTTCGCTTCCGGGTCGGTCTCGCCCGCCAGTGCGTCGAGGAACAGGTCGGCGGCATCGACGTGGACCAGCGGGATGTTGTAGTGGCCGCGGAACATCTCGACCACCTCCTCCGCCTCGTTTTTCCTGAGCAGCCCGTGATCGACGAAGATGCAGGTCAGCTGGTCGCCGACGGCCTCGTTGATCAGCACGGCAGCAACCGAGGAATCGACGCCGCCCGACAGGCCGCAGATCACGCGGCCCTTGCCGACCTGGCTGCGGATCGCCTCGACCGCATGCGCCCGGTAGGCCTGCATGGTCCAGTCACCCTCGATGCCGGCGACGTTTTCCACGAAATTCTGCAGCAGCCTGGCGCCGTCCGGCGTGTGCACCACTTCCGGATGGAACATGATGCCGTACATCTTCCTTGCCGGATCACCGAAGACCGCGAAAGGCGCCCCTTCCGAACGGCCGAAAACTTCGAAACCATCAGGAAGGGAGATGACCCGGTCGCCATGGCTCATCCACACCTGGTGCCGCTCCCCGGGTGACCAGAGCCCCTCGAAGAGAGGACAGGATTTCTCGATCCGCACGAAGGCTCGGCCGAACTCGCGATGCTCCGAGCTCTCCGCCTCGCCGCCCATCTGCACGCACATGGTCATCTGCCCGTAGCAGATGCCCAGCACCGGAACGCCGGACTCGAAGATTGCCTGGGGGGCTCGCGGGCTGCCGATCTCGGTGGTGGAGGCCGGGCCGCCCGACAGGATCACTGCCTTCGGTCCGATCCGCGCGAAGCCTTCCTCCGCCGACTGGAACGGCACGATTTCGGAGTAGATGCCCGCTTCGCGGATACGCCTGGCGATGAGCTGCGTGACCTGGCTGCCGAAATCGACGATGAGGACGGTGTCTGGACGGTCGACGCTCTTCATGGCGAGCCTCTACAGCATCCAAGGGAGAAGTGGAATCGAATTTCGGAGGAGCCGGCCGTTTCCAAAGACCTGCTGCCGCCGGGCAAAAAGCGAGTCTGCGCAACGGCCTGGATGCATTTGCCGATAGCAAGTTTCAGGAGCTCGAACGCCTGAATCAACACATTGAGAAACTGGGTGAGGACGTTCGTCCGCCGGGTGAGGCTGGCGCGCTAAACGTCGAGCAGCCCGCCTTGCAGGGCAGCCTCCAGTCGGCCCACCGCCTCGGCCAGCTTTTCGTCGACGACATGCAGATACTCGGTCCAGTCGCCGATGTGGCTGACGTCGGTGTCGCCGTCGGAGATGCCCCGCAAGCCTATCAGCGGGATGCCGTAGCGCTGGCAGGCGCGCAGGCAGGCGAAGGTTTCCATGTCGACCATCTCTTCCTCGATGGCGGCGAAGGCGGTACCGGCGATGATCGTCGCACCCGTCGATATGCGCGCCTCCCTGACTCCGGGAATCCGGAAGGGCAGCGGCACCGTCTTCGGCAGGTCGAGGAAAGGCGTAATGCCCTTCTCGAAACCGAAAGCCGAGGCGTCCATGTCGCGGTAGGTAACTGAAACCGCCTGGTAGACCTCGGTCCGCGCCAGCCGGCGGCTGCCCGCCGAGCCGAGGGAGACCACCAGATCGGGCCGTTCGCCGTGCAGGCCGAGTTCGGCGAGCGCGGCGGCGAGCGCCACTGCCGCCTCGATTGGCCCGACGCCGGTCATCAGCGGCGTGAACAGGCGCTTCAAGTGAGGCCCGTACTCGGCGTCGGCGGCCATCGCGAACAGCACCCGCCTGCCCGCCAGCATGGTCGTGGGCGGCGTCATCAGCCCTCCACGCCTTGCCGGCCAATGACCGTCATCATCGTCCCGGTCATGGTGGCGATCAGCCTGGCCTCGCCGTCCGCCGCCATCCCGTAGGCCTGGCCGTCGGCAACGACGATGGTGCGGCCCGGCTTGGTCACCGAGCCGCGGAAAAGAAAGCGGTCGCCACGGCCAGGCGCCAGGAGATTGACCTTGAACTCGATGGTGAGAACGCCGGCATCGGGCGGCATCATCGAAAACGCTGCATAGCCGCAAGCCGAATCCAGCGCCATGGCGATGACGCCGGCGTGCAGGTATCCGTGCTGTTGGGTAAAGGAGGAAGAATGGGGCATTTCGATCTCGACGATGCCCGGGGTGACCAGAGTGAGCTCGGCGCCGATTGCGGTCATGGCGTTCTGGCGCGCAAAGGAGGCGCGCACACGCCGTTCGAAATCGGGGTCGGGGATGAATTTTGCCGCCATGACCGTAACCCGTGTGCCAGCAAGCAAGAAGCTACAGCGGCAGAGAGCGTTTCTTGAACGCGCGCCCCTGTAGCTGATACGGGAATGCCGCGCAACACGCCCTGGTGCAATGCGACAACGTTGAGCGAAACGGCGTGTCAGGCACTGGCGGGCCGTGTTCCGGAAAACGGCGGCGCCACCGCGTCGGCCTCTTTGGCCGCCTTCGATGGCTCCGCGACCGGCAGGGGCGCCTCCGCTGGCCCTGAATCGTCCGCGACAAGGCCCTCCGCATCGGGGTCCGGCAGCAGGCCCCCCGGAGACAGCACCGCCGCCGCACGTTCCCGGTTGGTCTCGTTCATGCGTTCCAGCTTGCCGACCAGATTGCGGTTGAAACTGAATTCGAGCGCCTGTCTTATCCCCGGATTCCTTTGGGTCAGCGCCTTGAGCACGCCCGGATCGAAAACGCAGCAGCGGATTTCGTTGGCCACCTTGACGGTGGCCGACGCCGGCCTGCCGGTGAGAAAGCTCATCTCGCCCAGAAAGTCGCCCGGCCCGCAGACGCCGACGAGCGCGCCCGACTTCTCGACGCTCGCCGCACCGCTGGCGATGAACACGAGAGCCGGTTTCTCCTCGCCTTCCTCGACCAGCACCGCCTCGGGCTGCCGGGTCTGCCAGCGGGCCAGCTTCAGGACGCGTGCCCGGAGATTGCCTTCCAGCGTCGGCATGACGGTCCTGATGAACAGTTCCTCGTCCTCGGAGAGCTTCTTGCGGCGGCCGGCCAGCAGCACGATCGCCAGCTGGACGGCATTCACGGCCGCGAAAATTCCTTCCCAGGCAGCACTTATCCTGTCGGTTATCAGGAAGCCGTAATAGAAGACGCCGACCATGCCGCTGGCGATCGCGAACAGCCGCAGCCAGCGCATGCTGCTCATCGAGACCGACAGGATCACCAGCATGTAATTGAGATGGCCGACCGCCGCGATCGGGTTGGTCAGCTGCTCGACGAGTTGCTCCATGCTCCGATCTCTCCCCGATCAGTCACCGGCCCTGCCGCCGGCCAGAGTATTTCCGCTTTTCTCCGGTTAGCGGAAATGCCCGATCTTCCTGTTTTCTCGCAATTCCGGAGACCGCAATGCACCTTGCCGGAATTGCTCTACGCAGTCCTTGCAAGCGCCGCGACATAGAACCCGTCCGTGCCGCTTTTTAATGGCGACAGCGAAATGCCGCGCTCGACATCCAGCCTTGCGGCGTCCTGCATGCCCGGAAAGCTCTTTTCCCACAGGGCAGCGTGGTCGAGCCGCGCCAGCCCGCCTTGCCGTGCGAGGAGGGCGTCGATCTGGCCGCCATTCTCCTCGTCGAACACCGAGCAGGTGATGTAGACGAGCCGGCCACCCGGCCTGACGAAACCAATGGCGGCGTCGAGGATCGCCGCCTGTTCGGCGACACGCACCTCGAGCTGCCGTTCCGTCAGCCGCCACTTGGCGTCCGGGCGCCGCCGCCACGTCCCGGAGCCCGAGCAGGGGGCGTCGACCAGCACCAGATCCATGTGCCCGGAATGAGCCTCGAGCTCCCGGGGACCGGAAACGACCTGCACGTTGCGGCTGCCGGAACGCCGGATGCGCTCGAAGATGGGGGCCAGCCGGTGCCGGTCGGCGTCATGGGCGAAGATCTGGCCGCGGTTCTGCATCGCCGCCGACAGGGCAAGCGTCTTGCCGCCTGCCCCGGCGCAATAGTCGAGCACCTGCATGCCGGCCGATGCTCCCGCGAGTTCGGCGGCGACCTGCGAGCCTTCATCCTGCACCTCGAACCAGCCCTTTTGCCAGGCGGCTTCCGCCTGCAGATTGGGATGGCGGCCAGCGCCTTCGATCGGCGGTATGCGGATGCCCTGCCCGGCAAGCCGGCAGGCCGCGGCCTGCGTGCCCGCCAGCCCGGCAAGCACACGCGGCCGGTTGGCCTTGAGCGTATTGACGCGCAGGTCGAGCGGCGGACGCGCCGAGAGGCGGGCGGCCTCCTCGACCCAACCGGCACCGAACGTCCTTTCCAGCTGTGGCGCGCACCAGGACGGACAATCGGCGCGGATTGCGGGCGGAGCGTCCTCCAGCCGGCGCGTCGCCAATCCCCGCAGTTCCTCCGGGTCAAGCGGCGGCGGCGCGAAACGGTCGTCCGCCAGCATTCCGTTCAGGACTTCCGGCTGCTCTTTCCATTCGATGA
>JAJFMR010000548.1 GCA_020696915.1 Rhizobiaceae bacterium
AAACATGTTGCGACTTATTGCAGCAACTACTTACGGTAGAGAATGAATGGATTTTCAGGCGGGAGAGGTGGTGCCTCGACCACCCAGCCATTGCGCTCATAAAAGGCGCGGGCGCTCTGGTTCGCAGCCAAGCAGCGCAGGCGGGCAGGGCCGGGCAGATGGGCGCGGGCGCGCTCCAGTAATAAGGTACCGACGCCGTGATGCTGCCAGTCCGGATCGACGAATAGATTCTGGATGAAACTGGCCGGATGGTAGATGGAGGCGAATCCGACCACCAGATCGTCCATTTCCGCTACCCAGACTTCCTCGTCCTCGACTGAGCGGCGATAGTCTTCAAGGTCGAAGGGGGCGGCGGGTTGCCAGTGGAAAGCGGCACGGCGTGAAGCAAGGAAGATTTCGGCGCAACGCCGGTCGTCATCCGCCCTGGCGAGCCGGACCATGATCGTGGTTACCCAACGTTCACGCATGTGCTTGCCCCCTGCGCGACACCCCTGTCCCTGTATCAACAGGGCAGGTGGTGCTTTATTCAGGAAGGGCTGTCGGTTGAGTGCGCCATCCCCTTGATGAAAGGGCTAGCGCACACCGTCGTCTGGAACAAGCAATCGTTGGTGGGATAGGGAGCGGAACAACCAAGTATTCAGACGGGTCTGTTCAAAGTTGTCGCGCCCCCAATCTCCAATCCGCTCATTCCGCCGCCTGTGCCGCACGGACCGGAATGTCGAGCCGGTGGACCATCTCCTTCGGCACGACCTGCCAGAAGTGATCGCGGACCAGATGCCAGTCGTTGAGCAGCCGCTCCGCGAACTTGCTCTGGGTTTCCTCGACATGCTCCTGGATCAGGCTCTTCAGCAGCGTCTCATAGTGCGGCACTTCGATGCGCTGGAAGATCACGTTCTCCTCGTTGACCTTGCGGGCGAAGCTGCCGTCCTCGTCATAGATGAAGGCCATGCCCCCGGTCATGCCGGCGCCGAAGTTCTCGCCGACCTTGCCCAGGATCACCGCGGTTCCGCCGGTCATGTATTCGCAACCGTTGGAGCCGCAGCCTTCGACCACGACCAGAGCGCCGGAGTTGCGGACGGCGAACCGCTCACCCGCCTGACCGGCGGCGAACAGCTTGCCGGCGGTGGCGCCGTACAGCACGGTGTTGCCGATGATCGTGTTCTCGTTCGACTTCAACGTGCTGTTGGTGCTCGGCCGGACCGTGATGGTGCCGCCCGACAGGCCCTTGCCGACATAGTCGTTCGAGTCGCCCAGCACTTCCAGCTTGATGCCCTGGACCGCGAAGGCGCCCAGCGACTGGCCGCATGAACCGCGCAACTGCACGGTGACGTGGCCGGGCTTCAGCCCGGTCATGCCGAACTTGCGGGTGACCATGGCGGACAGGCGCGTGCCGATGGCCCGGTGCGTGTTGCGCACGTTGTAGGCCAACTGCATCTTCTCGCCCTCGTCGAACAGCGGGCGGGCGTCGGCGATCATCCGGGCGTCCAGAGAGTGTCCGGGACCTCGTTGCGGCCCTGCATGGTGCAGTAGCGGGCACTGTCGCCGGGATCGGCCTGGGCCAGCAGCGGGTTGAGGTCCAGATCGTCCAGATGGGCGGCGCCCCGGCTGACCTGATGGAGCAGGTCGGTCCGGCCGATCACCTCGTTCAGCGTCTTGAAGCCGAGCTGGGCCAGGACCAGGATCTCGCGCACTTCCTCCGCCAGGAAGGTGAACAGATTGACCACCCGCTCCGGTGTGCCGACGAACTTCTTGCGCAACTCCTCGTCCTGGACGCAGACGCCGACCGGGCAGGTGTTGCTGTGGCACTGCCGGACCATGATGCAGCCCATGGCGATCAGGCTGGCGGTGCCGACGCCGTATTCCTCGGCGCCCAGCATGGCGGCGATGACGATGTCGCGGCCGGTCTTCAGGCCGCCGTCGGTGCGCAGCCGGACCCGGTGGCGCAGACGGTTGAGCGTCAGCACCTGATGGACCTCGCTGAGGCCCATTTCCCACGGCACGCCGGCATACTTGATCGAGGTCTGCGGGCTGGCGCCGGTGCCGCCGACATGGCCGGACACCAGGATCACGTCGGCGTTCGCCTTGGCGACGCCGGCCGCGATGGTGCCGATGCCCGACCGGGACACCAGCTTCACGCACACCTTGGCGTCCGGGTTGATCTGCTTCAGGTCATAGATGAGCTGGGCCAGATCCTCATCGAGTAGATGTCGTGGTGCGGCGGCGGGCTGATCAGCATGACGCCGGGGGTGGAGTGGCGCAGCTTGGCGATCATCTCGGTGACCTTGAAGCCGGGCAACTGCCCGCCTTCGCCGGGCTTGGCGCCCTGGGCCACCTTGATCTCGATCTCGCGGCACTGGTTGAGGTACTCGGCGGTGACGCCGAACCGGCCCGACGCGATCTGCTTGATCGCGGAGTTCCAATTGTCGCCGTTCTTGTCCGGCTTGAACCGCGCCGGGTCCTCGCCGCCCTCACCGCTGTCGGATTTCGCGCCGATGCGGTTCATGGCGACGTTGAGGGTGCCGTGCGCTTCCGGCGACAGGGCGCCCAGCGACATGCCCGGCGTGATGAAGCGCTTCCGCAGCGACGTGATGCTCTCGACATCGTCGATCGGGATCGACTCCCGCGTGGAGCGGAAGTCGAGCAGGTCGCGAAGCTGGATCGGCGGGCGCTTGTTGGTCGCCTCCGTGTACTTCTTGAAGGTCGGATAGCTGTCGGTCGCCACCGCCTGCTGGAGCATGTGGATCAGACCGGCTTCCCAGGCGTGCCGCTCGCCGTTGCGGCGATACTTGTAGAAGCCGCCGATCGGCAGGGCGATGATGTCTTCGGAATAGGCGATCGCGTGCTGCTCCAGCACTTTCTTCTGAATACCGGCGAGGCCGATACCGGAAATGCGGCTGACCATGCCGGGGAAATGCTCGGCGACCAGGGCGCGGCTCAGGCCTACCGCCTCGAAGTTGCAGCCGCCGCGATAGGAGCTGATGATCGAGATGCCCATCTTGGACATGATCTTCAGCAGACCTTCATCGATCGCCTTCTTGAAGCGGTACAGGCACTGCTCAAGGGTCAGGTCGCCGAACAGGCCGCGCCGGTGGCGGTCGGCGATCGCCTCCTGCGACAGGTAGGCGTTGACCGTCGTGGCGCCGACGCCGATCAGGACGGCGAAGTAATGTACGTCCATGCACTCCGACGACCGTACGTTCAGCGACGTGAAGGTGCGGAGCTGCTGGCGGACGAGATGGGTATGGACCGCACC
>JAJFMR010000241.1 GCA_020696915.1 Rhizobiaceae bacterium
ACCGTCAAGCGCAGCCAGCCCGGCAATTCTCTCGGTGAACAACATCGAGGTCATCTACGACCACGTCATACTGGTGCTCAAGGGCGTCTCGCTTTCGGTTCCCAGCGGCGGCATCACCGCCCTGCTCGGCGCCAATGGCGCCGGCAAGACAACCACGCTCAAGGCGATCTCCAACCTGCTGCGCGGGGAGCGCGGTGAAGTCACCAAGGGCAGCATCGTCTTTGCAGGGGAAGAGGTGCAGTCGCTGTCGCCGAACGACCTCGTGCGGCGCGGCTGCATCCAGGTCATGGAAGGCCGGCATTGCTTCGGCCACCTGACTGTCGAGGACAATCTGATGACCGGCGCCTTCACCCGCCGGGATGGCAAGGCCGCCATCATTGCCGATCTGGAACTCGTCTACGGCTATTTTCCGCGTCTGAAGCTGCGCCGCGCCAGCCAGGCCGGATACACGTCCGGCGGCGAGCAGCAGATGACGGCAATCGGCCGGGCCCTGATGTCGCGCCCGAAAATGATTCTGCTCGACGAGCCGTCGATGGGACTTGCACCGCAGCTCGTCGAGGAAATCTTCGAGATCGTCAGGAAGCTGAACCAAGAGCAGGGCGTCTCCTTCCTGCTGGCGGAACAGAACACCAACATGGCGCTGCGCTACGCGAAATACGGATACATCCTGGACTCCGGCCGCGTGGTGCTCGACGGCGAGGCCTCGGCTCTCAGGGAGAACGAGGACGTCAAGGAGTTCTACCTCGGCGTCGGCGGCGAAGGCCGCAAATCGTTCAAGAACGTCAAGCACTACAAGCGCCGGAAGCGCTGGCTCGCCTGACGGAGGAGGCCCACGGCGGCAGGCGTCGCAGCCGATGGAAGTTACGGAATTGGGGGCGGCGGCCCCCCGTCCGCGGCTGATTCCGGCCCGGGCAATGCGGCAAATGCCGCATTGCCCTCGCATGTGGTTTTCGCTATGTGCGCTGCAGCGATCTGCGGAGGGGACTTCATGGCCGACCACACTCCTGCCGGACCGGTCGATACGGGCGCGGAGATGGATTATCGCGAGCACGAACGGACCTATAGGGGCTTTCTCACACTCGCCAAATATGGGTCGCTGACCTGTATCGCGCTGCTGGCGGCGATGGCCTTCGGCTTCTTCTTTCCCGGCGGCGGCTTTTTCTCGGGGACGGTGCTCTTCGCCGTGATCATGGCCGCCGGCTACTACGTCCTCCGCTGAAGAAACGGTTTTCAGTCGGCTGCGCCTTGCCGCTTGGCCGATCAGCGTTCCAATCCGAAAGGGCTTTGCGGTGGGGCATGTCGTCTTCATACCGAGGGAAACCGATCCGCAGGAGCCGCGCGTCGCCGCCTCGCCGGAGACGGTGAAGCGGCTTTCCGGGCTCGGGCTCGAAATCGTCGTCGAAGCCGGAGCCGGGCGCCAATCGCGCATTTCCGACGAGGATTTTCAACGGTCCGGCGCGACCATCGGCAACGACGGGGACGCGGCACGGGCGGACGTGGTCCTGAAGGTCCGCCGTCCGACGGAAACCGAAGTCGCCGGCTACAAGACGGGAGCCGCCGTGATCGCCGCCATGGATCCCTACGGCAACGACGCTGCCGTGGCGGCGATGGCGCGGGCCGGCGTGACCGCCTTCGCCATGGAGTTCATGCCACGGATTTCGCGGGCCCAGGCCATGGACGTGCTGTCTTCGCAGGCCAACCTCGCGGGCTATCAGGCGGTCATCGACGCGGCCGCCGAATATGACCGCGCATTGCCGATGATGATGACGGCGGCGGGCACGGTGCCGGCAGCCAAGGTTTTCGTGATGGGCGTCGGTGTCGCCGGGCTGCAGGCCATCGCCACGGCACGGCGTCTCGGCGCCGTGGTGACGGCGACCGACGTTCGGCCGGCCGCAAAGGAGCAGGTGGCGTCACTGGGCGCAAAGTTTCTGGCTGTCGAGGACGACGAGTTCAGGGCGGCCGAAACCGCCGGAGGCTACGCCAAGGAAATGTCGAAAGAGTACCAGGCCAAGCAGGCGGCACTGACCGCCGACCACATAGCCCGGCAGGACATCGTCATCACCACGGCGCTGATCCCCGGCCGGCCCGCGCCCCGGCTGGTGTCTGCCGAAATGGTCCGTTCGATGAAGCCCGGTTCGGTCATCGTCGATCTTGCCGTGGAGCGCGGCGGCAATGTCGAGGGTTCGGCAGGAGGGCGGGTGGTCACCACCGACAACGACGTGAGGATCGTCGGTCATTTCAACATGCCGGGGCGCGTCGCCGCATCGGCCTCGCTGCTCTATGCCAAGAACCTTTTTGCCTTTCTCGAGACGATCATCGACAAATCCAGCGGGATCCTCGCCGTCAACCGCGACGACGAGCTGGTCAAGGCGACCATGCTTACGGATGGCGGCCGCATCGTGCATCCGGCTTTCGCGGGAGCAGCCGGCGAGGCGGGCTCGCCCGGGGGCGCTTCGATACGGTCGGATGAGACGGCTTCGTCCGATGCTGCGGCGGTCGAGGACGCGCAGCAGGCGAAGGCGGCCGGCGGCGCCGATCCCGCACTGCCGCCGCCCAGGCGCAAGGCGTCGGGAAAGCCCGCCAGGCCGAAAGGGGATGCGTGATGGAAGAGACCGCGCTCGACAGGGCTGTTCTGCAGCTCGAACAAGCGCTCGCCGCAGTGCGTGACGCCGCGGCGGATCTTGCCGCACCCGGCAGCGCCGAAGCGGCGGGCGATGCCGCGCACGCGCTTTCCGGCGGCGCAATCGATCCGTTCGTCTTCCGCTTCGCGATTTTCGTGCTGGCCATCTTCGTCGGCTATTACGTGGTGTGGTCGGTGACGCCGGCGCTCCACACGCCGCTGATGGCGGTCACCAACGCCATCTCCTCGGTGATTGTGGTTGGCGCGCTGCTGGCGGTCGGAATTTCGGCGAGCGGACTTGCCACCGGATTCGGTTTCGTTGCCCTGGTGCTGGTCTCCGTCAATATCTTCGGCGGCTTCCTCGTCACCCAGCGCATGCTCGCAATGTACAGGAAGAGGGAGAAGTGACGTGAATGCCGACTTCGCCTCCTTCCTCTACCTGATCTCCGGCATTCTGTTCATCCTGGCGCTGCGCGGGCTGTCGCACCCGACCACCAGCCGTCAGGGCAACATCTTCGGCATGGTCGGCATGGGGATAGCGGTGGTCACCACGCTGGCGCTGGCGACGCCGTCCTGGTCGGGGTTCGCGATGATTGCCGTTGGTCTGGCGATCGGCGGAACGGCCGGAGCGGTCATCGCCCGGCGCATTGCCATGACGGCGATGCCGCAGCTGGTCGCCGCCTTCCACAGCCTCGTTGGCCTGGCGGCGGTGATGGTCGCCGCAGCGGCGATGTATTCGCCCGAAAGTTTCGGCATCGGCACAGTGGCCGACATTCACGGGCAGGCGCTGGTCGAGATGGCGCTTGGCGTTGCCATCGGCGCCGTCACCTTCACCGGCTCGGTCATCGCTTTTCTGAAGCTTGACGGCCGCATGTCCGGAAAGCCGATCCTGCTGCCGGCGCGCCACCTCGTCAACATCGCGCTTGCCGCCTCGCTGGTCGCGCTGATCCTGCTCCTGGTCACCACCGAGAGCCTGTTCGTCTTCTGGCTGATCGTTGTCGCATCGCTGCTGCTTGGCGTGTTGCTGATCATACCGATCGGCGGTGCCGACATGCCGGTGGTGGTGTCGATGCTCAATTCCTATTCGGGCTGGGCGGCTGCGGCGCTCGGCTTCACGCTCGGCAATCTTGCGCTGATCATCACCGGCGCGCTGGTCGGCTCGTCGGGCGCCATCCTCTCCTACATCATGTGCAAGGGCATGAACCGCAGCTTCATTTCCGTCATTCTCGGCGGCTTCGGCGGTGAGACGGCGGCGGCCGGAGGCGACGACGGCATCGAGCGAACCGTCAAGCAGGGCTCGGCAGACGACGCCGCATACCTGATGGCCAATGCCCAGAAGGTCATCATCGTGCCCGGCTACGGCATGGCGGTGGCGCAGGCGCAGCATGCCTTGCGTGAGATGGCCGACAAGCTCAAGGCGAAGGGGGTCGAGGTCAAGTACGCCATTCACCCTGTCGCCGGGCGCATGCCCGGGCACATGAACGTGCTGCTGGCCGAAGCAAACGTTCCCTACGACGAGGTGTTCGAGCTCGAGGACATCAATTCCGAGTTCGCGCAGGCCGACGTCGCCTATGTGATCGGCGCCAACGACGTCACCAACCCGTCGGCGCGTGACGACAAGAACTCACCCATCTACGGAATGCCCATCCTCGACGTCGACAAGGCCCGCACCTGCCTGTTCGTGAAACGCTCGCTCGGCTCAGGCTATGCCGGCATCGACAACACGCTGTTCTACAAGGACGGCACGATGATGCTGCTCGGCGACGCCAAGAAGATGACGGACGAGATCGTCAAGGCCATGGACCACTGAGATTGCGTCCGCCACTTGGCGGCGGCGGCCGCAAGAAGGGCGCGCGCCCTGCCCGCGGTGGTCGTGCCGTGTCAGCCAGCCATCGGCGCTCGCACCGACATAGTCGCCGGCCAGCGCCCCGGCCGGGAGCGGGGTTCCGGTCGGCGCGACGACCAGCCAGCGCATGAGCGTCACTCCGGTGACGCCGACATCGAGACCAAACTTGGTGACGGTGCCGACATAGGCTTCGGCCGGCTGCGCTCCGCCGGCGGGCGTGAAGGTGCACGTCAGATCCTTCTGCGATCCGACGATGAATCCGGCCCCGCCTTCGATCGTGCAATCGAGCAGGCCGACCTCGGTCCGCTGCTGCGCGGCGGCCGGTATTGAAAGACATGCAGCCGCAGCGGCTGCCAGAAATATCGATCTTTTCATCGGGACGGGTCTCCTGGATAGCATCAGCCCCGATGGCAAAACGGTCCTCGAAGATATCAGTTCCGCGGGCTATCCTCCGCTCAACCGGCGCGCGTGCGCGCCAGTCCGTCCGTTGCCGGCTTGTACTCGGGGTCGAGCTGGGCGGCTCTGGCGTAGGCCTTGGCGGCCCGTGCCCTGTCGCCCCGCCGCTCGAAGACCAGCGCCTGGTTGGCCCAGCTCTCGGCGATCCGGTCGTTGAGCTTGATTGCCGTGTTGAAGTCGGCAAAGGCGTTGTCCTCGTCGCCCGTAGCGAGATAGGACAGGCCGCGTCCGTTGTAGGGCTCCGGCGCATCCGTCGACAGCGAGATGGCGGTCGAGAAGTCCTCTATCGCGAAAGTATGCTGTCCCTGGCTCTGATAGATGAGGCCGCGGTTGTGGTAGGCGCGCGCGTCCGTCGTATCGAGCTGGATGGCCTTCTGGAAATCGTTGAAGGCCTCGGTGATCCGGTTCGCCTTGCGATAGAGATTGCCGCGGCCGATATAGGCCGCATCATAGCTGGCGTTCAGCTGGATGGCGCGATTGTAATCATTCAGCGCGCTTGCCTGGTCGCCGAGGAACCGGTGGATCAGCGCGCGATTCGAATAGGCCTGGTAGAAATTCGGGCTGAGCTGGATTGCGGTGTCGAAATCCTGGAGCGCCTCGCGGTACCTGCCGCCGCGGCCATAGGCCGATCCGCGCACATTATAGGCCTCGGGATCCCTCGGGTTGCGCTCGATCACCGCGGTCAGGGAAGAGATATTCCCCTCCGATCCCTGCGCGGCGTCGATGGACGTCGTTTCCCCGGTGGGCATCGTGGACTGGCACGCCGCAAGCGACAGTCCGCCGACCACCGCGGCCAGCAGGAAAACCCGGCTCCGGCCGGATTTGCCGCGTTCGCGAATGGCTGGCGTCATCGTGTAACGGCCCCCGCTGCTTCGATCCTCGGGCTTCGGCGAGCCCATGCCTGTGCCCGGCAAAACGAAAGGCGGTGGCGACTTGCGTCGCCCCACCTTCATGGTCCTAGAACTCGAAAAGGACGAAAAATGGGCGAAGTCAGCGCGCCGGCCGCCCGGCGCCGCCGGCCTGCGGGGCCGGACGCGGGGTCATGGGAAGCAGGCCTTCACGCTGTGCACGCTTGCGCGCCAGCTTGCGGGCGCGGCGAACGGCCTCGGCCTTTTCGCGGGCCCGCTTTTCCGAAGGCTTCTCATAGTGTCCGCGCATCTTCATTTCGCGGAAAATGCCTTCCCGCTGCATCTTCTTCTTCAGCGCACGAAGCGCCTGGTCAACATTGTTGTCGCGGACGAGTACCTGCACGGGCAATCCTGTCTCTTGTGTTAAAACAATGGCAAGGGCCCATAGCCACATGCCCTCGCGGCGGCGCCCACCGTGAATTGGGCCGGCTGATAGCAGAATCAGGGCCGGGTGTCCACACCAGAGTGGCGTTCGAGGCGATCCGGTCCTATGTCTGGCCCGCCAAGGGCGGAGCCCCTGCACCATGACGGCCGGCGTCAAGCAGATTAAGGCTGCCGATCCAAACTGGAAATGCATTTCCTTGCCGCTGCAGGGCCGGAGACCGAGTTGACAGACACAGCACTGCCGCCCCGATCGCGCGCTGCAGACGGCACGGTGTTTGCCGTCCTCCTTGCGGTCAGCTTCTGCCATCTGATCAACGACGTGATGCAGTCGCTGCTCGCGGCACTCTATCCGATGCTCAAGGACAGCTACCGACTGGACTTCTGGCAGATCGGCATGCTCACCTTCACCTTCCAGGTGACGGCGTCACTGCTGCAGCCGGCGATCGGCTTCCTCACCGATCGCAAACCATTGCCGCGGTCACTCTCGGCAGGCATGACCTCGTCGCTGGTCGGGCTCATGCTCCTCGCCTTTGCAGTCGATTACTGGGTGCTGCTCGCGGGTGCGGCCCTGATCGGCATCGGCTCGGCTGTGTTCCATCCGGAATCCTCACGGATTGCGCGCCTTGCCTCGGGCGGCCGTTTCGGCCTGGCACAGTCGACCTTCCAGGTGGGCGGCAATTTCGGCCAGTCGCTCGGGCCCCTGCTTGCCGCCTTCGTCGTGGTTCCCTTCGGGCAGACGAGCATCGCCTGGTTCGGGCTGGGCTCCCTGGTCGGCATCTTCATCCTGTGGCAGGTGGGCAACTGGTACCAGGCGCATCGCGCCGAGGCGGCCAGGCGGCCGGCTCCGAGTCGGGTCCTGCCGTTCACCCGCCGGCGCATCGTGGCGGCGATTCTCATCCTGGTGCTGTTGACCTCGACCAAGAACGTCTATGTCGCCAGCATATCGAGCTACTACACGTTCTACGCCATCGAAAACTTCGGCGTGTCGGTGCAGGAATCGCAGGTTCTGCTGTTCTGGTTCCTGGGTGCGTCGGCGATCGGCCTGCTGATCGGGGGCCTGGTCGGCGACCGCGTCGGACCGAAGACGGTGATCTGGTTCTCGATCCTCGGCGTGCTGCCGTTCACGCTCGCACTGCCCTATGCGAACCTGGCCTGGATCCAGGTGCTCACGGTTCTGATCGGCCTCATCTTCTCCTCCGCCTTCCCGGCCATCGTCGTGCTTGGGCAGGAACTGGTGCCCGGCAGAGTGGGTCTGATCGCCGGCATGTTCTTCGGATTTGCCTTCGGCATGGCCGGCATCGGGGCGGCCCTGCTCGGTGTCGTCGCCGACTACAAGGGTATAGACTTCGTGTTCTCGGTGTGCTCGTTCCTGCCGCTGCTCGGCATCCTCACCGTGTTCCTCCCCGACATGAGGCCGTCGCGGAAGCCGGCGTGAGGTTCGCCGAGCGGCGCCGCCCGCCGAAACGGCGCGAGGCTGGCGGCGCCGTTTCGCTGGTGCTAGGCATCGGACCGGGAGTTGGGATTCGCCCCTCCGCAGCAGCGGCAGGGGAATTCCCGTCCAGCGCACACCGCCGCAGATTGTCGCGTCCGCTATCCGCGAGGCCAGGTAACGTGAAGAAATTTTCGGTTTTTGCGATCGCCCGGGAAGCGATGCGGGATCACCGGGGCTGGGAGGAACACTGGTCCTCGCCCGAGCCCAGGGAACGTTACGACGTCGTCATCGTCGGGGCGGGCGGCCATGGGCTCGCCACCGCCTATTACCTGGCCAAGCTGCACGGGATCACCAATGTCGCGGTCCTCGAGAAGGGCTGGCTGGGCGGCGGCAACACCGGCCGCAACACCACGATCATCCGCTCGAACTATCTCTACGACGAAAGTGCCGGCATCTACGATCATGCCCTGAAGCTCTGGGACGGATTGTCACAGGAGCTCAACTACAACGTCATGTACTCGCCGCGCGGCGTCATGATGCTCGCCCACAACGTGCACGACGTGCAGGTGCTGAAGCGCCATATCCACGCCAACCGGCTGAACGGCGTTGGCAATGAATGGCTCACGCCGGAAGAGGCCAAGACATTCTGTCCACCGCTCAACATTTCGAGAACCGCACGTTATCCCGTGATGGGAGCGGCGCTGCAGCGCCGCGGCGGAACGGCGAGGCACGATGCGGTCGCCTGGGGTTATGCCCGCGGTGCCTCGGCACGCGGCGTGCACATCATCCAGAACTGCGAGGTCACCGGAATAAGGCGCGCCACGGGCGGTGCGGTCACCGGTGTCGAGACGTCGCGCGGCTTCATCGGCGCCCCCAGAATCGGCGTCGTGGCGGCGGGGCATTCCTCGGTGATCATGCAGATGGCCGGCCTGCGCATGCCGCTCGAATCCTATCCGCTCCAGGCACTGGTGTCCGAACCGGTGAAGCCGGTGGTCCCCTGCGTGGTCATGTCGAACACCGTGCACGCTTACATTTCGCAGTCCGACAAGGGCGAACTGGTGATCGGCGCCGGAACCGACCAGTACATTTCCTATTCGCAGACCGGCGGTCTGCACGTCCTCAACCACACGCTCGATGCGATCTGCGAGATGTTTCCCATCTTCTCGCGCATGAGGATGCTGCGTTCGTGGGGAGGCATCGTCGATGTGACGCCGGACCGGTCGCCGATCCTTGCCAGGACGCCCGTGCCCGGACTGTTCGTCAATTGCGGCTGGGGCACGGGCGGATTCAAGGCGACGCCCGGCTCCGGACATGTCTTCGCGCACACCATCGCCAATGACAGCCCGCATCCGATCAACGCTCCCTTCACGCTCGAGCGTTTTCGAACCGGGCGCCTGATCGACGAGGCGGCGGCTGCCGCAGTGGCGCATTGACTGGCACCGGTCGTTGCGGTGCTGCGGCACCGCTCCAGCCAGGCCGGGCGGCCAGGTCGCTGGACCGAAGGATAGAGGAACCAGAATGCTGTTGATCCGGTGTCCCTATTGCGAGGAAGAACGCCCGGAACTCGAATTCCGCAATGCCGGCGAGGCGCACATCGCGCGTTCAACCGACATCGCCTCGACGAGCGACGAGGACTTCGAGGCGTTCTTTTTCATCCGTTCCAATCCCAAGGGCCTGATCGCCGAGCGCTGGCGTCATGTGCATGGCTGCGCGCGCTTCTTCAACGCCATCCGCGACACCGTTACCGACAAGTTCGTCAGCACCTACAAGGCCGGAGATCCAAAACCCGATATCTCGAAGCTGTCGGGGAAAGGCGCACCGGCGGCGTGGGCGAACAGG
>JAJFMR010000242.1 GCA_020696915.1 Rhizobiaceae bacterium
CGCTCTTCGGCCGTCGCGGAGCCGCCGGCCATTAGCATCAGGGCAAGGGCGCCCGTCAGGATCAGTCGGAAATGCATGGGGTTCTCGCGATCAGGGTCATCCGTGAAACACCGTGGAGGCGAGGCGTCTATCAGGCGAGACTTCGGCCAAATTTTGTTACTGGCCGCACAAGCGGGAAAAGGCGGCTCCCTGGCCGCCTTTTCGAAGCCGCTGTGACCTTTTGGCCGCAGCTGGAAGATATGCCGCGCGTCAGGCGCCGGCCCCGCCGAGCGTCGTGACGGCGCGGCGGTTCTGCGACCAGCAGGAAATGTCGTCGCAGACCGCGACCGGCCGTTCCTTGCCGTAGGAAATCGTCCGCAGACGGCTCGATGCGACACCACGGGCAATCAGGAAGTCGCGGGTCGCAGCGGCGCGGCGCGCGCCGAGCGCCAGATTGTACTCGCGGGTGCCGCGTTCGTCGGCATGGCCCTCGATCACGATGGCATATTGCCGGTACTGGTTCAGCCACTGCGCCTGGCGGCCCAGTATGCCCTGGGCGTCGGCTCGTATGACCGAACTGTCCGTATCGAAGAAGATGCGGTCACCGACATTGACGGTGAAGTCCTGGGCGGAGCCGGGCGAAGCCGCCCCGCCGCCGAGGCCGAGGTCGGCGGCACTGTTCGGCGTGTTCTTCTTGGACGCGCAGCCGGCGACCGCAAGCGCCATCACGAGCGCGACGACTATGGGATTCCTGGTCAAAGATGCGATGCCGCGCATGCCGGCCTCTCCTTCGCATTCGAGTGATTTCGTTGAACGTCCAGTAACCACGTTGCGGTTAACCGGCGTTCAAGAAACATGGTTAAGACTTTTCGACTGCGACCCCTCGCGGTCCCCGTGCAGCCGTCAGTGTCCTTGCCGCCTTGGCCCAAAATGCGGCTGAAAGGCGGCAGCGGGATGATGTTTCCGGGCGCTACTCCAGGAGCGGCGACCAGGCCGGGTCGGAGGCGAAATTCGCCGTCGGGATCGCCTGCTCGTTGCGCCCCGTCAGATCGATCGAGTGGAGGCGCGGGCCTCCCGACCCGGCTGCTTCCCGGAAGAACATCAGGACCCGTCCGTTCGGCGCCCATGTCGGCCCCTCCTGCTGAAAGCCGGAGGACAGGATGCGTTCGCCGGAGCCGTCGGTCTTCATCACACCGATCTGGAACTCGCCGCCCGACTGCTTGGTGAAGGCGATCAGATCGCCGCGCGGCGACCACACCGGTGTCGAATAGATGCCGTCGCCAAAGGAGATCCGCGTCTGGTTGGATCCGTCGGCGCCCATCACATAGATCTGGGCGCGGCCGCCGCGGTCGGACGTGAAGACCACCTGGCTGCCGTCGGGCGAATAGGACGGCGACGTGTCGATGGAGTTCGAGTTGGTCAGCCGTGTGGTGGTACGGCTCCTCAGGTCCATTGCGAAGACGTTGGAGTTTCCGTCGTCGCGCAGCAGGCTCATGATCACCTTCTGGCCGTCCGGCGAAAAGCGCGGCGCAAAGGTCATGCCGGGAAAGTTGCCCACCAGTTCGCGCTGGCCGGTCTCGATCTGCAGCAGATATACCTGCGGCTGGCCGCTCTCGTAGGACATGTACGTGATTTCCTGCCGGCTCGGCGAGAACCGCGGCGTCAGCGCGATCGACCGGCCGTCGGAGAGGTAGCGGACGCCGGCGCCGTCCTGGTCCATGATCGCCAGCCGTTTGACGCGCTGGTTCTTGGGCCCGGATTCGTCCACGAAGACGATGCGTGTGTCGAAATAGCCCTTCTCGCCGGTCAGCCGCTCGTAGATCGCGTCAGCGATGATGTGCGCGACCCGCCTGGTATTTGCCTTGTTGGCAAAGAACTGTTCGCCGGTCATCTGCTCGCCGGCAAAAGTGTCCCACAGGCGGAACTCGGCCCGCAACCGTCCGTCCGACTCCTGGGTGACGCGGCCGGTGACCAGCGCCTGGGCGTTGATGACCTTCCAGTCGTCGAAGCGGGGCGCCGCGTCGGGATTCTCGATCTTCTCGATGAAGGCGCCCTTCTCGATGGGGGCGAAAAGGCCGGATCGCCGAAGGTCGTCGGTGATGATGCCGGTGATCTCCGCGCCGAGTGCGTCACCCGAGAGGAAATCCGTCACGGCGATCGGCAACGGTTCGATGTTGCCCTGATTGACGTCGATCTCCACCAGCGCGCGCGCCGGCAGCGTCGCCGCGGCAAGACCGGCAGCAATCGCGCCGACCGTCAGGACCATCCGGAAGAAATGTTTCATATAGACTTGCCTCATGGAAGAAAGACCGGGCGGAGGGGTTCAGAACATCTCGCTCGGATCGAAATTGACGATGACGTCTGCCCAGGCCTCGTACTTCTCGGCAGGCAGCGTGTAAGGCGAGCAGCGCGACACCGCACGCCTGGCGGCTTCGGCGGCGGCGCGCTCCACACCGGCTGTACCGCCGCCCGCAATGATCTCCGGGCTGCCTTCAAGAGCCCCGCTGCGGTCGAGCCTGAACTTCACGGAAACGCGCAGGTCTCCGGCGTCCGCAGCGCCGGCCGGGATGTTCCAGCAACGCTGGACCTGGCCGCGCAGCGCGTCCATCTCGCTCTGCGAAAGCGTCTCGCCGGTCGTGGCCTTGTCGCCGCCCAGCGCGGCCTGCTCGCTGCTGCGCTTCGCGCCGCCTCCGGAGGCCTTCTCCTTGTTGAGAAGGGCGGCGACCTCATCGGCGTCGAATTGCTTTTCGTCCGACTTTGGCTTGGCGGCCTGCTTCTTCGGCGTCTCGGTCTCCTTGCGGTCGGGCGCCTTGGCGGTCTGCGCCCTGGCGGGCTGCGGCCTGGCCGCGGGCGCCGGAGCTTCCTCGGGCAGCGCGACCGCCTCTGCCTCCGACTCCACTGCAGCAATCGTCTCCTTCACCGGGTCGGGCTCGACCTTTTGCCTGGGCTCGGGCTCGGGCTTGACCTCCGTCGCCGGGACGATGGGCGGGGTGGGCTCGACCACCGGCTCAGGCTTCGGCTCCTCGGCCGGCTTCGGCTCGGGCCTGGGGGAGGGCTCGGGCAGGGCGGCCGCCTCCACCGGCCGCGGCTTCGGCTCGGGCGTCGGCTTCGCTTCGGTGTCGAGGCTGTTCTCGCCGACCTTCACGGCGTCCGGCACGATCTCCGGCCGCTCGGTCGGCAGCGGCGCCGGCTTTTCGGCAAGCGGCGCCTTTTTATCGCCTTCCTGGATTTGGGTAATCGATTCGACGGGGATTATGTCGACCGGCAGGGCTTCGATGTCGGCGACCTCGAACGCCCGCGGCGCCGACAGTGAAAACAGGCCGAAGCCTATCAACACCGCGTGCATGACCGCCGACGTGGTCAGGGCAGCTCTCATCGCCGCGCCACCATGTCATCAAAAAAACTGCAGCAGGCAGGCACCGGCATTCCTAAATGTCGTCCTGTTCCTGCAGGGTCACGAGGCCGATATTGCGGTATCCTGCAGCCGAGATCCGGGCCATGACCTGCATGACGGTGCCGTAGTCGGCGGTCTTGTCGCCGCGCACGTAAATGCGCTCCTCGTAACCGGCGGCGGCGATCGCGGTAAGCTTCGCCACCACTTCGTTCAGCGGGATCTCGGTTTCCTGCAGATAGACCTGACCGCCATCGTTGACCGAGATGGTGATCGGCTGGGTTTCGGAATTCATCGCCTTGGCCTGGGTTTCAGGAAGGTCGATGGGAACGCCGACGGTCAGCAGTGGAGCGGCGACCATGAAGATGATCAGCAGCACCAGCATGACGTCGACGAAGGGCGTGACGTTGATCTCCGATATGAGGCCATGATGGCGGCCCCGCCGCCTGTGGCCGCGCCCGCCGCGCCCCGCCGTTCCTACGGACATTGCCATGGTCGTTCCTCAGGCCGCCTTCGGCAGCACTTTTTCATCGATTTGGCGCGAGAGTATGGCGGAAAACTCGTCCGCGAATCCCTCCATGCGCACGGCGATCTTGCCGGCATCCGAAGACAGCTTGTTGTAGGCGATGACAGCCGGAATGGCCGCCAGCAGGCCGATCGCCGTGGCGAGCAGCGCTTCAGCGATGCCCGGCGCCACCACCGCGAGATTGGTGGATTTCGAGCCGGCTATGGCCTGGAAGGACGTCATGATTCCGACCACCGTGCCGAACAGGCCTATGAAGGGTGCCGCGGAGCCGATCGTTGCCAGGAAGCCGAGCTTGCCCTCCAGCCTCTCCATCTCGCGCGTCAGCGCCAGATCCATCGCCTTGTCGATCCGGGTCTGCAGGCCAAGCGGCGATTTCGCACCCTTCTCGAAGCTTTTCTTCCATTCGCGCATCGCAGCCACGAAAATGGAGCCCATGCCGCTGGTCTTGCGGTCGGCCAGCGTGGCATAGAGGTCTTCCAGCGACTGCCCCGACCAGAACACCTGCTCGAACCGGTTCAGCGATTGGCGCATGCGCGCGTAGGCGACGAGTTTGTCGATGACGATCGCCCAGGTCCAGATCGAGGCCAGCAGCAGCCCGATCATCACCAGCTTCACGACCCAGCCGGCCTGCAGGAACAGGGCCCACACCGACAATTGAACGCCCGGCTCGGCGAGAGGTATGTTTTCCATGGACAGGTCCCTAAAGATTGCGGGCGGCCCGTGCCCGCCCCGGCGCATCACTCTTTTCCATTCCGTTCGCGCGAAGCTTCCGGAAGTGCCCCGATATGCGCCGTTGCGGCCTTTTCGGGTCAAATGTTGGTGAAAGGAAGGCGCGCGGAATCGGTCTAATCCTCACGGTCTCCTTAATGGACCGTTATGGTTAACGAGAGGTTAGAGCGCTGCCCTGCCGCCGATCTTCCCCTTCCGGCCGCATTGTGTGTGAAGGGGTTCCGATCGAGGTCAGGCGTTCGGCGTAAACGCTGCGACCCACTCCTTCGGGAAGCGGCGCGGCCTGCCCGTTTCACCCAGGATCGCCGCCTCCACCCGGGCAGTCACCAGCAGATCCTCGCCGCGTTTCAGTTCCTGCACCATCCAGATGCGGGCGCCGGCCAGTCGTTCGGTCCTCGTTTCGATGGTTATGATGTCGTCGATGCGAGCCGGCGACCTGAAATCGATCTCCATGCGGCGTACGACCCAGACGATCCTCTCCCCATGCCTGCCGTCGTGG
>JAJFMR010000243.1 GCA_020696915.1 Rhizobiaceae bacterium
GGCCGATCGTCCAGGCCGGCGGCCGTCGTACTCCCTCCCGGTCAGTGCCGCAGCCGTGACGCCCGTCCGAGCGCTTCGTGCAAATCCACATTCCCTTGTAATTGGCGGACGTTCAGGTTATGGACCTGCCCGGCTTTCCACAACATTCATATCATGAAAGGGGCACTCGAATGGCCCGTGTCACCGTTGAAGACTGTATCGACAAGGTCGACAACCGTTTCGAGCTCGTGTTGCTCGCCGGCCATCGTGCCCGGCAGATCAGCCAGGGCGCACCGATTACGGTCGGCCGCGACAACGACAAGAATCCGGTCGTGGCGCTCCGCGAGATTGCCGAGGAGACGCTCTCGCCCGACGATCTCAAGGAAGATCTGATCCACTCACTGCAGAAGCATGTGGAGATAGACGAGCCCGAGACCGACGGCCAGGAAATCACCGATCAGACCGGCGCGGCGGCGGCTTCCGTCGACGAGCCCGACGACAGCATCGCCTTCGACCGCATGACTGAAGAGGATCTGCTTGCCGGCATCGAGGGTCTGGTGCCGCCGGAGAAGAGCGACGAGTACTGAGGACGTACCGGCGACCGGGCTTCGCGGGTGAGCCGGCGACGGCGACTGGAGCAACGCTCGCCACTTTCGTGATCGCCGATTAGCGACTATCTATGTCATGCGCCGTAAATCATTGCGGCGCATGATCTATTTCGACCGTCGGGATCCCGCTCATGATGCGTCAGTATGAGCTTGTCGAGCGCGTCCAGCGCTACAAGCCCGACGTGAACGAGGCGCTGCTGAACAAGGCCTATGTCTATGCGATGCAGAAGCATGGACATCAGCGGCGCGCGTCCGGCGATCCCTACTTCTCTCACCCTCTCGAGGTCGCCGCCATCCTCACCGACATGCATCTCGACGAGTCGACGGTGGCGGTGGCCCTGCTGCACGACACCATCGAGGACACCACGGCGACCCGGCAGGAGATCGACGAACTGTTCGGCCCCGACATGGGCAAGCTGGTCGAGGGCCTGACCAAGCTGAAGAAGCTGGATCTGGTTTCCAAAAAGGCGGAGCAGGCGGAAAACCTGCGCAAGCTGCTCCTGGCCATCTCCGAGGACGTGCGCGTTCTCCTGGTCAAGCTTGCCGACCGCCTGCACAACATGCGCACGCTCCATCACGTGCCCGACGACAAGCGTCTGCGCATCGCCGAGGAGACCATGGACATCTACGCGCCGCTGGCAGGGCGCATGGGCATGCAGGGCATGCGGGAGGAGCTGGAGGAGCTTGCCTTCCGCTACATCAATCCGGAGGCCTATCGCACGGTGACCGAGCGGCTCGCCGGCATCTTCGACAAGAACCGCCACGTGGTGGTCGAGATCGAAAAATCGCTGTCGTCGCTGTTCGAGAAGTACGGCATCGAAGCGGAGGTGAAGAGCCGCCAGAAGAAGCCCTGGTCGGTATTCCGGAAGATGGAGGCCAAGGCGCTGTCGTTCGAACAGCTGTCGGACATCTTCGGGTTCCGCGTCCTCGTCGCTCATGTCGAGGATTGCTACAGCGCGTTGGGGGCCATCCACACCACCTGGTCGATGGTCCCAGGCCGGTTCAAGGACTACATCTCCACCCCCAAGCAGAACGACTACCGGTCGATCCACACGACCATCGTGGGGCCGTCGCGGCAGCGGATCGAACTGCAGATCCGCACGCGCGAGATGAACAACGTGGCCGAGTACGGCGTCGCCGCGCACGCGCTCTACAAGGACACCGGGGGCAAGGTGAACGGCGCCAGCCCGCAGATCTCGAACGAGACCAACGCCTACGCATGGCTGAGAAGGACCATCGAGCAGCTCGCCGAAGGCGACAATCCCGAGGACTTCCTGGAAAACACCAAGCTCGAGCTGTTCCAGGACCAGGTTTTCTGCTTCACGCCGAAAGGCATGCTGATCGCGCTGCCGAGGGGCGCCACTCCCATCGACTTTGCGTATGCCGTTCACACCGAGGTGGGCGACACCTGCGTCGGCGCCAAGGTGAATGGCCGCATCATGCCGCTGATGACCGAACTGAAGAATGGCGACGAGGTGGAGATCATCCGCTCGAAGGCGCAGGTGCCGCCCGCCGCGTGGGAATCGATCGTCGTCACCGGCAAGGCGCGCGGCGCCATCCGCCGGGCCACCAAGAGCGCCATCCGCAAGCAGTTTTCCGGCCTTGGACTGCGCATCCTGGAGCGCGCCTTCGAACGCGCCGGCAAGAGCTTCTCCCGGGAAAGCCTGAAGCCGGTGATGCACCGGCTGGCCCGCAGGGATGTCGACGACGTGCTTGCCGCAGTCGGCCGCGGCGAGCTCTTCTCGACCGACGTGCTGCGCGCCGTCTTCCCCGACTTCAAGGAGGAACGCGTCACGCATCCGCAGCTAAAGCAGCGCGAGGAGGGATGGTTCAATCTGCGCAACGCCGCGGGCATGCTGTTCCGTCTGCCGGGCCGCGCCAAAAAGGACAAGGCCGAAGCAAAGGAAGGCGGCCTGCCGATCCGCGGCGTCGCCGGCGACCTGTCGGTCCGCTTCGCCGAAGAGGGCGCAGTCCCCGGGGACCGGATCGTCGGCATCATGCAGCCTGGGTCGGGAATCACCATCTATCCCATCCAGTCGCCTTCGCTGACGGCCTTCGACGACCAGCCGGAGCGCTGGATCGACGTCCGCTGGGACATCGACGAGGGCAACAAGGAGCGGTTTCCGGCGCGCATATCGGTGACGGCGATAAATGCTCCGGGCTCGCTGGCCGAGATCGCCCAGGTCATCGCCGTCAACGACGCCAACATCCACACCCTGTCGATGATCCGCACGGCGCCGGACTTCACCGAGATGCTGCTCGACCTCGAAGTCTGGGATCTCAAGCATCTGAACCGGCTGCTCGCGCAGCTCAAGGCAAACACCAGCGTCAGCGACGCCCGACGCGTCAACGGCTGAGACCCGGACCGCGAGGACTCCCCCTATGGACGCCAGCGAGGTCATCGGCATTTTCTTGCGTGGCGGCGCCGCTCACGGACCGGATTTTACCCCGACGTCTGATGTGTGGAGTCCGATCTGCCGGTGCAGGTCATCCTGGGCGGGTGCGGGTGGCAAGAAGCCGCTTCCGGAGGCGCGGTCATCCTGCCGGGGAGGGCGCCCGCGATGATCGTCGGCATCGGCAGCGATCTGATGGACATCCGCCGCCTCGAGAAGTCGCTGGAGCGGCATGGCGCGCGATTCGTCGCACGCATCTACACCGAGGTGGAAAGAGCCAGGGCCGAACGGTTGAGCAGGCCCGCCGCCTCATATGCAAAGCGTTTCGCGGCCAAGGAGGCCTGCGCCAAGGCGCTCGGCACCGGCATTGCCGATGGCGTGTTCTGGCGGGACATGGGCGTGGTCAACCTGCCCGGCGGCAAGCCGACCATGCATCTGACGGGCGGCGCGGCGGCCCGGCTGGAACGGCTGACGCCGCCCGGCCACCGTGCGCTGATCCATCTCACCATCACCGACGACTTCCCGCTCGCCCAGGCCTTCGTGATCATCGAGGCGGTTCCGCACCGGTGAAGCGGAGGGGCAAATGCGTTTGCTCCGGGCAGGGCTTGCCCCTATATGATCGCGACGCGAGAACGAGGACGACATGAGCGTGGTTGGCAAGACAGAGAAGAAATCCGGCGGGCTCGGCGAGACCGTCAGTGTCATCGTCCAGGCACTGCTGCTTGCGCTCGTCATCCGGACGCTGTTTTTCCAGCCCTTCTCGATACCCTCGGGCTCCATGCGGCCGACCCTGCTCGAAGGCGACTACCTCTTCGTCACAAAATGGGCCTATGGCTATTCTCGCCACTCGCTGCCGTTCTCGCCTGACATTTTCAGTGGCCGCATCTGGGGCTCCCCGCCCGAACGCGGCGATGTCGCCGTCTTCAAGTTCCCGCCCAATCCGGCGCTCGATTACATCAAGCGGGTGATCGGCCTGCCCGGGGACCGTATCCAGATGCGCGGTGGCGTGCTTTTCATAAACGGCCAGGAAGTGCCGCGTGAGAAGGTGGGCGAGATCGACAACCCCGATATCACCGAGGTCGAGCGACCGGTGGATGTCTACCGCGAAACCCTTCCGAACGGTGTCTCCTACGACACGCTGGACCTTACGCCCAGTTCCATCGGCGACGAGACTCGTGAGTTCGTGGTGCCGGCAGACCACTATTTCATGATGGGCGACAACCGCGACAACTCCACCGACAGCCGCTTCTCGGTCGGCTTCGTGCCGCACGAGAATCTTGTCGGCCGCGCCAACATCATCTTCTTCTCGATTTCGGAAGGCGCCAGCCCACTCGAAATCTGGAAGTGGCCTTCCCTGATGCGCCCGTCGCGACTGTTCGACTTCGTACGCTAGCCATGGCGTTGAAGCGGCCCACCGGCGAGGCGCTGGCCAGGCTGCTTGCAGAGTCCACCGGGCACGTGTTTCGCGATTTTGCCCTGATGCAGCGTGCGCTGACTCATTCGAGCGCGCGCGGCGCTTCCTTCGACAACGAACGGCTCGAGTTCCTCGGTGACCGGGTGCTCGGCCTGGTGGTGACCGACATGCTGTTCCGGGCTTATCCGGAAGCGACGCAGGGAGAGCTCGCGGTGCGGCTGAGTTTCCTGGTCAGCGGTTCCGCATGCGCCGAGATCGCCGACGAGATCGGTCTCACCGGCATCATCCACGCCGAAGCCGGGCTCAGGTCCCGTGGGAAATCCCGCAACGTGCCCGCCGATGCGCTCGAGGCGCTCATTGCCGCAGTCTACCTCGACGGCGGCATGGCGGCTGCCGACGCTTTCGTCCGTCGCTACTGGGAGCCGCGCGCCAGGGCGGTCGCGACATTGCAGCGCGATCCGAAGACCGAACTGCAGGAATGGGCGCATCAGGCCGCTTCCTCGACGCCGGCCTATCAGATCGACGGCCGCGTCGGACCCGATCACGACCCGCTCTTCTCGATCAGCGTCCGCGTGGCCGGCTACGAGCCGGCATCCGGCACCGGCCGGTCGAAACGCGAGGCGGAGCAGGCCGCTGCCCTTGCCATGCTTATTCGCGAGGGCGTGCGCGACGGAAGCGGTGACGAGGCGTGAGCGCCGACACCGCCGCCCTGCC
>JAJFMR010000244.1 GCA_020696915.1 Rhizobiaceae bacterium
GGAAAGCTTCGGCTTCAACCAGTCTCAGCTGGGCCGCATCAAAGATGATTTGGCCGCCGCGCTGGCGACCTTGTGCGCAGAATGGAGAAGGATTCATGGCCGTTCCTGAGCATGAACTCGAACAAGCCGAGAAGCGGATGACAGCGCTCAGGGAGAGTGGCTTTGCCGTGTCCGCGCGCTACGATCGCCGCATGGGCCGCGTTGTCGTCGACCTGAATACGGGCGTGCAGGTCGCTTTCCCGACGCACCTTGTGGAAGGGCTTGCCGCGGCATCTCCGGCCGACCTTGCCGAGATCGAAATCAGTCCCGCCGGCCTCGGCCTCAACTGGCCGAAGCTCGATGCCGATGTGTATCTGCCGGGGATCCTGCAGGGAATGTTCGGTTCCAGGCGCTGGATGGCTGCCCAACTCGGCGCGTTTGGCGGCATGGCTCGCTCGCATGCGAAGGCCGCCGCCGCCCGCGCCAACGGCCGCAAGGGCGGAAGGCCGCACAAGGCTGCCGCCAAGCTGTAAAAGGGCAGATCCCAGGTTGACCAGAAAACGGGTCTGTTTTCGAGTTCCAGTGCACTGCCGCCGCTTCCGGCAACTACGGGCCGGCGCCATCGACGCCATGAGAGGTACGCTCTGCCGGAATGCGAGGCGGTTGCCGCCGCCGCGTGCCGGTTCCCGGCCTGCTACGGCGCTTGGACACCCGTGGCGCCGTGCTGGACGGCGAGAAAAAGCGCCGCTTCCCGAAACCGTCCACTCGCCCTGCGATCGAGGGCCGCTATCGCCCGTGACTGAGGAGCACCGTGGCCGAGATGGCGGCCAGGGCCACTACGGCGAGTTTCCAGAAGTCGCGCCGGCGGCGCAGTCCCGGCAGGCCGAGCGGCCTGATGAGCTGCACGGCCATCAGGCCCAGTATTACCAGCGCAAGCAGTTTGGACATGGCGCCTTTGACCAGCATCCCGGCCGGCTGTCAAAGCGGCTCGCGCCGTGCAGCGGCAGGCGCCAACACGGGCGAGGCGTCGCACGCCCGACCAGCCGCTCCGAAAAGAGCCGGCCGGCGGATCGTCGCATGGACGCGGAGCCGCCAGAGGCGGTATGACTTGCGCAGCTTTTCTGTGATCGGGGACCGGCGATGGCGTCGCGTTATCATCAGATCTATGACGAATGGAAGCGTGACCCCGAAGGGTTCTGGGCGATGGCCGCAAAGGACATCGACTGGATCAAACCCTGGCGGCGGGTTTTCGATCCCGGAGCCGGCGTCTACGGCCAATGGTTCGCCGGCGCCGAGTGCAACACCTGCTTCAACGCAGTTGATCGCCACGTCGCCGGAGGCAGGGCCGACCAGCTCGCCCTGATCCACGACAGCGCCATGACCGGCGCGGTGAAGAAGTACACCTATGCTGAGCTGAAGACGGAGGTGGTCGCGCTCGCCTCGGTGCTGACCAACCAGGGCGTCGGCAAGGGCGACCGCGTCATCATCTACATGCCGATGGTGCCGGAAGCCGTGTTCGCCATGCTCGCCTGCGCCCGGATCGGGGCCATACACTCGGTCGTATTCGGTGGTTTCGCCGCCAGGGAACTCGCCGGCCGGATCGACGATGCGCAGCCGAAAGTCGTGGTCTCGGCGTCCTGTGGGCTGGAGCCCGGCCGTACCGTCCCTTACAAGCCCCTGCTCGACGGAGCGATCGAGCTCGCCCGGCACAAGCCGCAGCGCTGCCTGATCCTGCAGCGCAGCCAGCTACTCTGCGAGCTTGCCGAGGGCCGTGACGTCGACCTCGGCGACGCAATGGCCCGCGAGAGGGCGGCGGGCGCCGCCGCGCCCTGCGTCCCCGTGCTCGCCACCGATCCGCTCTATATCCTCTACACGTCCGGAACGACCGGCACGCCGAAAGGCGTGGTGCGCGACAATGGCGGCCATATGGTCGCCCTCAAATGGAGCATGCAGAACGAATTCGGCGTCAGCCCCGGCGAGACCTTCTGGTCGGCCTCGGACGTGGGTTGGGTCGTCGGCCATTCCTACATCGTCTATGCCCCGCTCCTGCATGGCTGCACGACCGTCCTCTACGAGGGCAAGCCGGTCGGCACGCCTGATGCGGGCGCCTTCTGGCGGGTGATCTCGCAGCACGGTGTGGCGGCGCTCTTCACGGCGCCGACGGCCTTCCGCGCCATCAAGGGCCAGGATCCGCGCGGCGAACATGTCGGGCGCTACGATCTCTCCCGCTTCCGGACGCTGTTTCTGGCTGGCGAACGGGCCGATCCGCCGACCATCGAATGGGCAGAGGAGCGGCTCGACAGGCCGGTGATCGACCATTGGTGGCAGACCGAGACCGGCGGTCCGATCACGCACAATCCGGTGGGGCTCGGCCAACTCCCGGTCAAGCACGGATCGCCGGGCGTCCCGATGCCTGGCTACGACGTGCACGTCCTCGACGATGCCGGTCACGACGTGGCGCCCGGCACGCTTGGCAACGTCGTCATCAAGCTGCCGCTGCCGCCCGGCTGCCTTCCGACGCTCTGGAACGCCGACGGGCGGTTCCGCAAAGCCTATCTGGAGGAGTTTCCGGGCTACTACAAAACGGCCGACGCAGGTTTCGTCGACGAGGACGGCTACGTCTTCATCATGGCGCGGACCGACGACATCATCAACGTCGCCGGACACCGGCTGTCGACGGGCGGCATGGAGGAAGTGGTCGCGCAGCACCCCGACGTCGCCGAATGTGCGGTCGTCGGCATCGCCGACACGCTCAAGGGCCAGGTGCCCTGCGGCTTCGTCGTCCTGAACTCCGGCGTCTCCCGGCAGGCCGCCGAAATCGAGCAGGAAGTCGTCGGGCTGGTGCGCGAGAAGATCGGCCCGGTGGCGGCCTTCAGGACCGTCGTCACCATCAAGCGCCTGCCCAAGACGAGGTCCGGCAAGATCCTGCGCGGCACCGTGCAGAAGATCGCCGACAAGCAGGAGTGGCGCATGCCGGCGACCATCGACGATCCCGCCATCCTGGACGAGATCGCCGCGGTCCTGAAGGAGCGCGGCATCGGCATCTGAACTGCGCCTGCGCGCCGCCTCCGCATTGGCGCGGAGTGGAACGCTGTCCGGCAGATTCGAATGCGAAAGGCATCGATCCAGGCGCCAGGGGCGCGCCACGTTCACCTCACGCCGCTGCCAGGAACGAAGGTCGCGAGAAGCTGCCAGCCTCCTGACACAGTGCTGTCAGGAGGGGTGTGCGACAGTGCCTCTCCAAGACAGGAGGTTCCGTCATGAACGCATTCACGCCCAGCCTCTCCCGCGTCATTCGCCGCTACGCCGGCAAGGTACGCACCATGCACGACGAGTTTCGCATGGCGCATTTCATGTACTCGCTGCCCGAAGACCTGCGCAAGGACATCGGCTGGCCGGACTTCCACGGGCATCGCTGCACGCGGGAACGATAGAGGTGTCGGCAAGGGACGGCACGCGATAGGATGCGCGTGCCGTCCCACGCCGAGGGCGCGGACCACGCCGGAGCCTTGAAAAAGCCCGTCTCCGGCAACAGCGCCCCTTCGAGCGGCGGTCACAAGAGGAAACGCGGAACTGAACCATGCGACGCGCCGACCGGCTCTTCCAGATCGTCCAGCACTTTCGCGGCGGCCGTCTCGTCACCGCGCAGAAGCTCGGCCAGTGGCTCGAGGTTTCGGAGCGCACGATCTATCGCGACATTGCCGACCTGCAGTCGACCGGCGTGCCGATCGATGGCGAGGCCGGCGTGGGATACATGATGAGGGAAGGCTTCGACCTTCCGCCGCTGATGTTCACGCGTGACGAAATCGTCGCCCTCGTGGCCGGCGCCCGCATGGTCCGCGCCTTCGGCGGCGCCGCCATGGCCCGCGCCGCCGAAGAGGCGCTGGTCAAGATAGGCGCCGTGCTGCCCGACGCCGAAAAGGACCGGATCGCCCGGACCGAGATCCACGCGCCGATGTGGGTGGTTTCCGATGCCGACCGCAAGGCCATCGATTTCATCGAGCGCGCCGTCGAAAAGCGCGACGTGCTGGCGCTCGATTACCGCGACGAGGCCGGCCGCTCCTCGGTCCGCGAGGTGCGTCCTCTGGGCCTGTGGTTCTGGGGCAAGGTCTGGACGCTGATCGCCTGGTGCGAACTGCGCGGCGACTTCCGGGCCTTCCGCGTCGACCGCATCGCGGCGATCGCCAAGTCCGGTCGAACCTTCAGGCCCGAGCGCGGCAAGCAGCTTGCCGATTTCTACCGCACGATGGAACGCAGGGACGCCTACGGCGATTCCTCCGACCGGGCGAGCGGCTACTGACCGGCGGCGAGCCGTTCACACGTTGCATTCCCGCCGCCGGCATGCATGGTTCTCGGCCGGAGAACGACAGCGTGCCCAAACGCATTCTCATCGCAAGGGCAGGTCCGGAACGCGCCGGCAAGTCCATCACGCACGGCCTCGCTCGGCGGAGACGCCTGGCACGGGCGTCACCTTCTTTCGGTGACCGCACCCCCGCCCTCCTGGTCGTACGCTGGCGGGTCATCCCGTTGCGGGCCCAAAGCATCGCTTTCGGATGAATTCCGGTCCTCGAACAAGGGGCTGCAGCGGCAGGTCGCGTCTGTGAAGGCGCACGCCGCTGCGGCGGGTTCATGAAGATCATCCGCATCGTCGACCATGATCCATCCTGGCCGGCCGCTTTCGAAGTGGAAAAGGCCGGCCTGATGGCGAGGCTCGGCGAGATCGTGCGCGAGGTCCACCATGTCGGCAGCACCGCGGTGCCGGGGCTGGCGGCCAAGCCGAAGATCGACATCGACGCCGTGCTGCACTCGGAACGACATCTGGCCGCGGCCATAGAGCTGCTGACCGCGGACGGATCCCATGCCTATCACGGCGATCCCTTCGGCGACCGCATGTGGACGCTCACGGCGAGCCGTGTCTCGCACGGCATCCGGCTCTATCTTTGCGAGCCTGGCAACCGGACGCACCTTGAACGTGTGCTTTTTCGTGACTGGCTGCGCAGCCACCGCGACGAAGCCGCCGCCTATGCGGCGCTGAAGCGCCGGCTGGCGAGCCATGCGGCCGGCGACTGGAAGGGCTATACCGACGGAAAGGCGGAATTCGTGGCGCGGAT
>JAJFMR010000245.1 GCA_020696915.1 Rhizobiaceae bacterium
GACCGCTTGATCTCAAACAGCCCCGATCGGACGCGGGAAAAATACCAAGACTCGGTTAAGCCAACTTCGAACAGTGAGGTCGGCGCCACCCGTGTGGGCCATCGTAGGGCCGTCGTAGGGCCGAGGCCCGCTTGAATGGCACGCGCGAAAGTAATACCATTCAGGAAGTAGCTATTACCGAGTATTGAAATGACCACGACAGTAACCGCAAAAGGCCAGGTGACCATTTCCCAAGCGAGTGCGCGATCTACTGGGGATCGCACCGGGGAGCGAGGTCGATTTTCACTACGCTGCCGACGGCAGCGTGGTGCTCGTGCGCGCGGATGGCAAGCGACCGGCGAGCCGCTTTGCCAAGCTGCGCGGTCATGTCGGCAAGGGTCTGAGCACCGACGCGATTTTGGCGCTGACGCGCGGCGAAACGTGACGCTCATCGACACCAACGTCCTGCTCGACCTTGTCACCGACGATCTGCAGTGGGCAGCGTGGTCCATCGCGCAGCTCGAAGCTGCCTCGCTTCAGGGACCGTTGCTGATCAATGACGTTGTCTACGCAGAGCTTGCGGTCCGCTACGAGCGCATTGAAGATCTGGACGCATTTGTAGAGCAGGCAAGCCTCGAGATCGCGCTGATGCCCCGCCCTGCGCTCTTCCTGGCCGGAAAGGCGTTTTCCCGCTATCGTCAGTCGAAAGGAGTGCTGAGCGGTGTGTTGCCGGATTTCTTCATCGGCGCGCACGCGGCGGTCAGCCAATTGCCGCTGCTCACCCGCGATCTCGGCCGTTATCGCACCTATTTCCCGTCACTGACCTATCACCCCAGGCTCCTGAATGCACTGGCTTCTGCGAACCCGCGGTCGGTGCCTGCCTGAAAAGCCGGCGCCCAAGGCGCCAATGTCGATGTAGGGCTACCGTGAGGCCGCGTTTCACGTCAGCCGTCGCGTTTGCCCAGTCTCTCGATGCTCCCGAGCAGCCTCAGCGCAATCCGCGTCGAAGCCGCCGTCGCCATCAGCATCTGCGGGAGGATCAGCCATTCCAGCGTCCAGGCGGCACCCGACCGTTCGGCCTCGTGGACCAGCGACTGGTGCATGCCCGACACCTGCACGGCGTTGAAGCGCGCCAGCGTGACCAGCATCTCGGCGGCAATCGGGTTCTGCTTGTGCGCCATCGCCGACGAGGCGCCGCCGCCCGAGAGCGCGATCTCGCCGCCGTCGAGGGCCATCAGCGCCACGTCCTGGCCGAACTTGCCGAGGCAGCCGGCAAGCGACGCCAGCCAGCTGCCGAGTTCGGCGGGACGGTCGCGCTGGCTGTGCCATTGCGGCGCATCCTGAAGCTGCAGCCTTGCGGCGAGACTCTTGCGCACCGCGGGTCCCTTGCTGCCCAGCCTGTCCAGCGTTCCTGCGGCGCCGCCGAACTGGACCGCGAGAATGGAAGGCATCATTGTGTGCAATCGCGAACGGTCGCGGGCGACCGGGGCGCTCCAGCTGTCCAGGCGGTCGCCGACGGTGATCGGAACGGCAACCTGCATGCGTGTCAGGCCGGTGAGAGTCCTTGGGCCGAAGCGGCTCCCGAGCTCGTCGAACAGCTCTCCGATCCTTCCCAGGCGGGCATCGAGGACGCTGAGCGCAGGCTTGAGACGAAGAACGAAGGCGGTGTCGGCGACGTCCTGGCTGGTGGCGCCGAAATGCAGATGTTCGGCATGCGGCTTTCCAACCGCCTCGCGCATCTGGCGGACGAGTTCCGGCACGACGACGCCGTCGCGCGCCGTGGCCTCGCGGAGGCGCGCGACATCCGGGCGGAAGCGGGCAAGCGTTTCGGCGATCTTTCGTGGGGCATCGCCAGGAATGACGTCGTGCTCTGCCTCGGCCTCCGCCAGTGCCGTCTCGAAGGCGGCCATTGCCGCCATCTCGGCCTCGAAGCCGATGATGGTGGCGATCTCGTCGTCGCCGACGAGGCCGCCGAGAACCGGGTGACCGAATGCCGACCCGCTCATTTCAGATGTCGAAGAAGACGGTTTCGCGCTCGCCCTGCAAATGGACGTCGAACGTGTAGACGTCGCCTTCGCGCGGCGCGATCAGCGTCTCGACGCGGTGCCGGTGCTCGATCCTGGCGAGCACCGGATCCTCGGCATTGGCTGCTTCCTCGTCGCCGAAATACATGCGCGTGTGAAGGCCGATATTGATGCCCCGCGCGACGATCCAGAACGTCACGTGCGGCGCCATCGGCCGCCCGTCCCTGAACGGGACCCGCCCCGGCTTGATCGTTCTGAACACGCATTCGCCCGTATCCATGCCGGTCGGCAGCCGGCCCCAGCCGGCAAAGTTCGGGTCGGCCGTGCCGCGCAGCTCGGACGGCGAGTTGTGGAGTCCGTCGGCGTCGGCCTGCCAGATTTCCACCAGTGCATCCTTGATGGGCGCCCCGGCACCATCGATGATCCGCACCCTGATCTCTATCCGTTCGCCGCGCGTCTTGTCGTTGACGAGCGGGCCGCTGCCGAGGTCGGTGTCGAAGACACCCCTGATGTCGACGAAATTCGGGGTCAGCCCGATATGGACATAGGGGCCGGCCGTCTGCGACGGTGATTCCTTCAGGCGGTCGAGGCTCTGCGGCATCAGTTGCCCTCCGGCCGATTCTCGAACATCGACGAGCGCCTGCCCCTCAGCACGATGTCGAACTTGTAGGCGCGGGCGTCCATGGGGATCGTGGCATCCATGTCGAGCGTGGCGATCAGCGTCTCGATCGCCGCTCGGTCGGGGATGGTCCTGACGATCGGGCATTTCCAGATCATCGGATCGCCTTCGAAATAGAACTGGCTGATCAGCCGTTGCGCGAAGCCGTGCCCGAACACCGAGAAATGGATGTGCGCCGGCCGCCAGTCATTGGGGCCGTTCGGCCACGGATAGGGCCCGGGCTGGACCGTCCGGAACGAATAGGAACCGTCCTCGCCGGTGATGGTGCGGCCGCAGCCGCCGAAATTCGGATCGAGCGCCGCCAGGTAGCCGTCGCGCTTGTGACGGTAGCGGCCGCCGGCATTGGCCTGCCAGACCTCGAGCAGCACGCCGGGCACTCCCTTGCCGCGTTCGTCCAGCACCCTGCCATAGACGACGATGCGCGGCCCGATCGCGCTCTCGCCGGGCGCGGCGAAATTGTGGATCAGGTCGTCGTCGAGCTCGCCGATGAGATTGTGGCCGAACGCTGGCCCGGTGATCTCCGAAAGCGTTCCGTCGAGCGACAGAAGCGCTTTTTGCGGCGAGCGCAGCACCGTGGACTTGTAGCCTGGCGCGAACGCCGGCGGGTGCCATGTGCGGTCACGCTGAAAGAAGGCGCCGGTTTCCGGACGCCGGTTCGAAAGCATATTCCCTTCCGCCATCGTCATGTCTTCCCTTGCCAGTCGGCCTCGTCGAAGACCTGCACGATCCCTGTCGCATGGTTGGCAGGCGGCCCCTTGCGTAAATTGCCACATGCAGTGCCTCGCGAATGTCTTCGCGCCTGGCACCGGTTTGCCGAGCCGCGGACATCCTTGGCGACCTCGTCCCAGTGACCCGGCGCGGCAGGCAGCGACGGCTCAGCCATGACTGCTCACCCCGTTCCGTTCCAGGAAATCCTTCATCAGCGCCACCAGCTCTGCGGGTTTCTCGACACACGGAATGTGGCCGGCGCCTTCGACGATGCTGAATTCGGCGCCGGGGATGAGCTCCGCCATGGAGCGGACCAGTTCGGGCGGCGTCGCACCGTCCTGGTCGCCGGCCATGCACAGCGTCGGCACGGTGATCCGTTTCACCATGTCGGTGTGGTCGGCGTCGCGGATTGCGGCGCAGGTGCCGGCATAGCCTTCGGCGGGCTGGCGGACGAGCATGTTGCGGCAGCCGGCAAGGTCGGCACGCCGGCGCTGGTGGAAATGCGGCGTGAACCATTTTTCGAGCACGCCGTCGGCGACGGACGCCACGCCGTGCTCCTTCACCGCGTCGATCCGCTCGTTCCAGGACTGCATCGTGCCGATCCGGTGGGCGGTGTCGCACAGGACGAGCGCCCGCACCATGCCGGGGCGCCTGTCGAAAAGACCCTGGGCGATCAGTCCGCCGACCGAAAGCCCGCAGACCACGACCTGCTTTGCGCCGACATGGTCGACCAGCCCGGAAAGGTCGTCGACATGGTCCGCCATTGCATAGGGCGGCGCGCCGAGGTCGGACAGGCCGTGGCCGCGCTTGTCGTAGCAAAGCACCGAGAAACGGTCCTCGAACTCCGGGGCGACCTGCCTCCAGATGCGGAAGTCGGTGCCGAGCGAATTGACGAAGACGAGGAGCGGCCGGTCGCCGCCCCTCAGATGATAATGCAGCGTGACGCTGCCGATCGTCGCGAACCGCAAGTTCCGTCTCCTGGCGTGCTTCAATCCGTCATCGCGCCCGGCCTGGCCTGCCGCGCCTGGTCAGATGCGCGTCGAGCCGCGGATAAACGCGCCGGGCATTGCCTTCGAATATCTTGTAGCGGTCGTTTTCGTCGAGCCCCGGGAGCTGGTCGATATAGCGTTTCGTGTCGTCATAGTTGTGGCCGGTCTCGGGATCCACTCCCTTGACGGCGCCGAGCAGTTCGGAGGCGAACAGGATGTTGTCGGCAGGGATGACCTTTGCCATCAGCTCCATGCCGGGCAGGTGATAGACGCAGGCGTCGAAGAAGACGTTGCCGAGAAGATGGTCGGCAATCAGCGGCTTCTTCATCTCCTGGGCCAGACCCCGGTAGCGTCCCCAGTGGAACGGCACGGCCCCGCCGCCATGCGGTATGACGAACTTCAGTGTCGGGAAATCCTTGAACAGGTCGCCCTGCAGGAGCTGCATGAAGGCGGTGGTGTCGGCGTTGATGTAGTGGGCGCCGGTGAAATGGAAGTTCGGGTTGCAGGACGACGAGACGTGGACCATTGCAGGGACGTCGAGCTCGCAAAGCGCCTCGTACAGTCCGTACCAGTGGCGGTCGGTCAGCGGCGGATCCGTCCAGTATCCGCCGGAAGGGTCGGGATTGAGGTTGACGCCGACGAAGCCGAGCTCGCCGACGATGCGCCTGAGCTCTGGAACGCAATTTCCAGGTGACGATCCCGGG
>JAJFMR010000246.1 GCA_020696915.1 Rhizobiaceae bacterium
CCAGCCGCGACGCCTACAAGCGCGCCATGGAGCGTTCGCACGAAGGGGTGAACACCTAAACCCCCGTCTCCCCGGTGAATCGAGAGGGGAGAGGCAGCACTCAACGGCCGGCATGGGTCAGTTTGAGAAGTTGGCGCCAGGCCGGAAACCCGCCCTTCGCGGCGTACAGTCGGCGGCTCCAGGGAGCCTGCCGGATACCCTGTCGTACAATGGCGTAGGTGCGCCCGAAGAGATTCGAACTCCTAACCTTCTGATCCGCAGCTAGAAGGCCAGAAATTTTTGCGTCAGGATCGGCCCTTTGTCGCAATTCGTTCTGTTCTGGAGAGTGCCGCGCCCCAATGTCTGCAGAAGGTACCCTCGAGCTGCACATCTCACACCGCCAGCCCCGCCATCATGCCCTCGTAGACCGCCTCCTCGGCGGAGCGCGGCGCCAAGCAGTCGCCGGCGAGGTGTAGCGGAACGCCGAGCGGGGCGAGCTCCTCCTCCAGCGACGTATTCGGCCGATGGCCAAGGGCGAGCACCACCGTCTCGACCTCGTTCGCGATGATCGGCTCTCCCGAGACGATGTGCGCCATGTAGGCGGTGTCGGCATCGACTCCGAACAGCCGCGCATAGGGGATCACCTCGACGCCGAGCTTGTGCAGCTTGCCCGCCCAATGGTCGCGCAGATACTGCTGGAGGTTCTGTCCCGCATGCGTGCCGGTGATGGCGAGACGCACATGCCGACCCTCCCGCGCGAGCTTCTCGGCAAGGCCCATTCCGACCCAGTCGCAGCGCCAGTCGGCCACCAGCACGCGTCCGCCGGGATTGGCGCGGCCCTCGAGCACGGCCCAGGCATCGAGCACGTGCGCCTCCTCGACCCCTTCGATGTCAGGCCAGTAGGGCAGGCCGCCGGTCGCGACGATGACGGCATCGGGATGCTCGTGCCGGACCGCTTCGGCCGAAACCGGCGTGTTGAGCCTCACCTCGACGCCGGCGCGCGCCAACTCCTGTTGCAGGTTCGTGACGAGCCCGCCGAACTCTGCGCGCTCCGGCAACAGCTGCGCCAGGAGCACCTGGCCGCCGAGCCTACGGCCGGCCTCGTGGAGCGTGACGCGATGGCCGCGTCCGGCTGCCGTCAGCGCTGCCTTCATGCCTGCCGGCCCGCCACCCGCCACCAGGATGCGCCGCGGCGTGTTGGACTTTGCGATGCTGCCCAGCGTGCGCTCGCGCCCGGTCACCGGGTTCTGGATGCAGGAGATGCCGACGCCCATGTGGTAGTGCCCGATGCAGGCCTGGTTGCAGGCGATGCAGGCGCGGATGTCGTCGCTGCGGCCCGCGCGGGCCTTGTTGGGCATCTCGGGGTCCGAGATCATCGCCCGCGTCATGCCGCACATGTCGGCCTGTCCGGCGGCAAGCACTGCCTCGGCGATCTGCGGTTGATTGATGCGGCCGGCAACGAATACGGGCAGGCCGACGGCAGCGCGCAGCGTGCCGGCCTTCGGCGCCACGTAGGCGTGCGCGATTTCCATCGGCGGGACAACGTGCACCGAGCCGCCGAGGCCCTGCATCGAGCCGTAGGTGGTGTTGACGTAGTCGATCGCCCGCTTTGCCTTCAGCGCCTGGCAGATGGCGATCACCTCATCCTTGTCGAGGCCGCCAGGCTCCACCTCGTCGGCAGAAATGCGCATGCCGAGCACGGGGCCGTCACCCAGGCCGTTGCGGACCGCGACGAGGAGGTTGCCGAGGAAGCGCAGCCGGTTCTCGAAGCTGCCGCCGTAGGCGTCGGTGCGCTGGTTGTTGCGGGGATTGAGGAAGTCCGAGATCAGGAGCCCGTGGCTTGCGAGCAGTTCGATGCCGTCGAAGCCCGCCTCGCCGAAGCGCCGTGCGGCCTTGCCCGCTTCGGCGATGATCTCCTCGATCAGCGCCACCGACATCGCGCGCGGCATGGTGTGGAAGCGTTGGTCGGGGACGACCGAGGGCGCGAAGGCGACGCCGCGCAGACCGCCCGAGAGCCGTTTCGTCACCCGTCCGGAATGCGAGAGCTGGCCGAAGATTGTCGCACCATGCCGGTGGACGCTGTCGGCGAGGTTTTTCAGACCGGGAATGCAATCGTCGCTGGCCACGATCAGCTCAGGGCTGTCGGTGAAGCCCGTGGCATGGAAGCGGGCGGCCTCGACGACGATGAGACCGGCGCCGCCTTTGGCCCGCGCCTCGTGATAGGCAACGAAGTCCTCCCCCGGTAGCCCACCCTTGGCGAGGTAGGTCTGGTGGCCAGTCGAGAGGATGCGATTGCGGATCTCCGTGTTGCGCAGCCTGATCGGGGAGAAGAGGCGGGGGAAGGAGGTCATGGCTTTCTGCAGGCGCTCAGTTGCACACCGTGTACTCCAGAGAGAGCCGGCTCAGCACATCGGCGCCGGTGGACGTCAGCACGATCGTATGGCCGAGCGACATGGCGAGGTTCTTCGCCGCGTCGATCAGGATCGCGTGCAGGAACAGCACCATGCCGGAAGCGGCGGGCGTCGTGTTGCCGGAATAGAGCATGGGCGGGACGTCCATCCAGGTCGGACGATAGAGCGCGCCCAGCGAATACCCGCAGGCCGACATGCGCGCATGGCCATATCCCGCAGCGTCGTAGACCCGCCGGTGGGCGTCGTCGATCTCGCCGAGCGGGCGACCGGGTCTCGCTGCCTCGGTCATCCCTGCGAGGGCCTCGCGCGTCACCTCGAACATCTCGCGCTGGGTCGGGTTGCCCTTGCCGATGGCAACCGTGCGCATCAGGCAGGCACAGTAGTGCCGGTAGCTGCCGGCGAACTCGAGGGTCAGCTGGTCGACCGGGTCGAGATGGCGAAAGCCGGTGGCGCTGCGGATGAGGAGCGCTCGATCGCCGGAGCCGAGCACGGGGCCGGAGGGCGGCGGGTCGCCGCCGCCGGCCAGGATCGGCACCGCGCCGGCCGCGGCGATGTCGCCCTCGAAGGCGCCCGGCCGCGCCGTCGCCAGCATCGCCTCAAGTGACTGGTCGGCAAGCTCCGCGGCCTGCCGCACGTGGGCAATTTCCGCCGGCGATTTCACCAGCCGCAGGGTGCGGACGATGTGGGAGGCGTCGACGAGCTCGCACCAGCCCGCGAGGCGCTTGCGCACGAGCTCGTACTTGTCGGCCGTCAGCCCGAATGTGCGCAACTCGATGCCGATACGGGCGCCTTTCAGTCCCTTCTCGGCCAGGATCTCGAGGAGCTCCCGGCTCGGGTCGCTGCCTTCCTGGTCGTACCACAGCCGGATGTCCTCGATGATCGAGGTGCGGCGCGCCTGCTCGAGATCGGGCCGACGCGTCAGCAGCGTGATCGGCCCTTCGTCCCGGGTCAGTACGGCGCACTGGAAGAAGACGAAGCCGCTCGTGTCGAAGCCGGTGAGATAGTAGAGGCTCTCCTGCGCGAACAGCAAAAGCGCGTCCAACCCATTGGCGGCAAGCGCCTTGCGCGCTGCACCGATGCGGCTCTCGAACTCCGCACGGTCGAAGTGCAGCGTCATGGTCCCTCCCTGCCGGCTGGCGCGCGAGCCTATTCATCTGCCGGGCCGTGCGCAAACCCGCACCATCGTAATACCTTGACGGACGGCCGGTCGTGCCGCGAAATGCATTGGCCAGTTGGCTTTGCAAAGGGGGACTTCGCGATGATCGGGAAGTGCGGTGGGGCAATTTCACTCGTATGCACGGCGCTGTTGCTGGCAGTGCCGCAAGCGGCGGCGCAGGACAAGAAGACGCTGACCATCTCGTCGTGGGGCGGTGCCTTCCAGAAGGCCCAGAAGGAGGCGTGGTTCGGCATCGTCGAGAAGGAACTCAACGTCGTCATCAAGGAGGACAACACCTCCGGTATCGCCGACGTGCGCACGCAGGTCGCCTCCGGAAAGCCGACCTGGGACCTCACGACCCAGGGTGCCTACAGCTGCGCGCTGCTGGAAAAGGAAGGCCGCCTGGAGAAATTTGACGCCGAGACCATGAAGGCACTGACCGACATCCCGACGACGCTTGGCCGCTCGGAGCACTGCGCGCCGCAGATCGTCTACTCGGTTGCCATCGGCTGGCGTGACAAGGCGTACCCGGGCAAGGTACCGGAGGGCTGGGCAGCGTTCTGGGATACCAAGAACTTCCCCGGTCAACGCTCCGTCCGCAAGCATCCCATCTACGCCCTCGAGATGGCGTTGATCGCCGACGGCGTGCCGATGGACAAGCTCTACCCGCTCGATGTCGACCGCGCCTTCAAGAAGCTCGAGCAGCTGAAGCCGCACGTGCTCGTCTGGTGGAGCTCGGGCGCGCAGTCCGCGCAGGTGCTGAAGGACGGCGAGGTCGACATGGTGGCGGCCTGGAACGGCCGCATCCAGGCGCTCGAGACCGAGCCCGAGGGCAAAGGGGGCAAGATCAAGACCACCTTCAACCAGCAGATCATCGTCTCCGACAGCTGGATGATTCCCAAGGGCGCGCCCAACCGGGAGCTGGCGCTGAAGGCGATCGCGATCATGTCGCGGCCGGAGGTGAATGCCCGCATCTCGAACTACATCAACTACGCGCCGTCCAACGTGAAGGGCTACGACACCGGCGTCATCCCGAAGGAGAAGCTTCCCGGTCTGCCGAACTCGCCGGAGAACTTCGAGAAGGGCTTCGTGCAGGACGTCTCGTGGTGGGTCAACAACGCCGACGCGATGGTGAAGCGCTTTGACGCCTTCCTGCAGAAGTAGGGGATCGACCAGCAGGAGCCGGCCGCGGGGCGGCCGGCTCGCCTTCTGCATGCACGGGAGGCCGAGGTGACGGCAGCAAACGGCAAAGGCTCCGCCATATCGCTGCCGATCTCGATCCGAAACGTCACCAAGACCTACGGCACCTTCACCGCCCTGGACAATGTCAGCCTCGAGATCGCAAGCGGCGAGTTCATCACCCTGCTCGGGCCCTCGGGTTCCGGCAAGACGACGCTGCTGATGGTGCTTGCCGGCTTCATCAGGCCCGACAGCGGTGAAGTCCGCTTCGGCGACCGCGACGTCTCGCTGTTGCCTCCCCACAAGCGCGACGTCGGCATGGTGTTCCAGAACTATGCCCTCTTCCCGCA
>JAJFMR010000247.1 GCA_020696915.1 Rhizobiaceae bacterium
TACCGCCGATTTCAGCTGCTGCGTGGTCGCGGGACAGATCGCCATGCAGGCCGTGTAGACGAGGCTCACCACGAGGGGCTTGCCGCGGAACACGTCAAGGTTCAGCGGCAGCCCGTCGGCGCTGGTCAGAATGTGCCCTCCGAGCGTCCGACCGATAGCTGCCTCGCTCTTCTCCAGCGCCGCCGCGGTGTCGAGGCGCGAGGCGGACAGGCATGCAGGCGCAAGCCCCAGCAGGGACATAAGGCCGAGCAGCCCTGTGGCAAGCCAGGGTCTGCGCATCGGCCTATCCTGCCGCCGACTGCAGGAGGACGCCCGCAACCAGCAACATCAGCTGCAAGAGCGAGGCCCGGAAATTTGCCTTCGCGGTCTCGGGACCAGGCGCGCGATAGAGCCGCCAGCTCTTCCACAGGAACCACAGGCCGCCCGAGGTCGCGCCTGCCGCGTAGATCCAGCCCATGCCGAACCAGAGCGGAACCAGTGACAGTGCAGCCAGGGCTGCCGTGTAGGACAGGATCGCCAGCGTCCATTCATGCTGCGGAACGACGAGCGGCAGCATCGGGAATCCGGCCGCCGCGTAGTCGTCGGCCTTGGCGGCGGCGAGGCTCCAGAAGTGCGGCGGGGTCCAGAGGAAGAGGACGACGGCCAGCACCACCGGCGTCGATTGCGGGTCCGGGTCGATGGCGGCAGCACCCGCGAGCACGGCGAAAGAGCCCGCCAGCCCGCCCACGACGATGTTCCAGGGCGTCCGGCGCTTCAACCATACAGTGTAGACGATGCTGTAGGTGGCGGCCCCAAGGAAGACATGGAGCGCGGCAACCGTGCCGGAGGCGGCCCATGCCAGAAGAATCGAGGCGGCGAGCAATGCGAAGAAGGTCAGCGGCCAGATCGGCCCAGGCTTCAGAAGTCCGCTCGCGAAGGGCCGCGACCTGGTGCGCGACATGGCGCGGTCGAGGTCGCGCTCCCAATAGTGATTGAACGCCCCGGCAGCCCCGGCAGCCCCAAGGATCGCCAGCGTCAGCGCGGCGATCTCGCCAGCCGTTGCTGCCGGTCCCCGTGTGGCTGCCAGGCCCGCCAGGGCGCTTGCCGCGATCGCCACCCCGATCCTGAGCTTCAGGAGCGAAATCACGACCCTCGTGGCGGCAAGCATCGGCTGTTCTCCCCTCAACGGAACAGCCAGAGTTCGGAAAGATACTTCCAGTTGACGAAGTAGTAGAGAACGAACGAAACGAAGAAGATCGAGACGAGCACCACAGTTCCCGGCAGCTTGACGGTTGCATGCCCGCCATACTGCGCCACCGCCTCGGCACGCTTGTGGAGCGGGAAGGCCAGCGGAGCGTTGCTCTTGTCCAGCCGCTTGCCCCAGAGGATCGTTGCCACTGCGATGACCACGAAGAGGCCGCCGCCGATGGTCGCAAGCAATGCCGACACTCCATTCAGCCCCATCATCAGGAAGGCGCCGGAAGGAAGCTCGAACTGCAGGTTGGCGTCTGCGAAGGTGATGTCCCAATGACGCCGCGGAACGCCGAGCGTGCCTGCCCCCATCATGAACAGCGCCAGGCCGGCCGCGCCGCCGCCGAACAGATAGGGCTGCCATTTGGCAAGCCTTGGCCAGATGATATCGCGCTGGAAGACCAGCGGCAGCACGTAATAGGTCATCGCCATGAAGGCCAGCGTCGTGCCGGTCACCACTGTGCCGTGAAAATGGCCGGGCACGTAAAGGGTGTTGTGCATCAGCAGGTTGAGCTGCTCGGTGCCCAGCACCACGCCCGAAATGCCGCCGATGAAACCGAACATGACGAGCGACATGAACATGCCTGAGAAGGCGGGGTTGCCCCACGGCGCCTTGCGCAGCCACTCGAAGACGCCCTTCGTGTAGCCGTTTCGCCGTTGCGCCGCCTCGATTGCGCCGGGAACCGTCAGGCCGTGGATCAGCGATCCAAGTACCGCCAGGTACATCATGTAGCTGGTGTTGACGATTTTCCAGGTGGCGCTCATGCCCGGGTCGGCGAGGATGTGGTGCGCCGAGGCAAGCTGAAGGAACAGTATGTAGAGCAGGAAGGCGCTGCGGCTGACCTTCTCCGAGAGCGGCTTTGCGCCGATTGTCAGCGCCGCGATCGCATACCAGACGGCGACATGTGCCGACACGTTCATCTGCTGCGAGGAGTGGCCCATCCCCCACCAGATCACCTTGTACATCAGCGGGTCGACGCCGGGGATCAGGCCAACGGACCACAGGAATGTGGGGATCAGGATGATGGCGCCCGAAGCCAGCGTGAAGACGGCGATTATGGCTGCCGTCAGCGCTCCGAAGGTGACGAGCGGGATGGAGCCTTCATAGGTGCGCTCCTCGCGGGCGATCACCAGCGTGCCGAAAAAGACGGCGACGCCAATGAGCGCCCCGACGGCGAACAGGATCAGTCCGAGATAGAAATGCGGCGCTGCCAGCATCGGCGGATAGGAGGTGAACATTACGCTCGAATCACCCTGCAGCACCGCCACGTTGGTCATGACGGCGCCGGCCAGCATCAGCCAGAAGCCGGCCCACGCCAGCCTTGGCGTCGCCAGCCGCGAGTTGAGGAGCACGGCGGATGCGAAATAGAGCAGCGCCACCTCGAAGAAGATGATCCAGTAGAGCAGCACGTTGGCGCCGTGCCCCGTGAGCACGAGGTAGAACCACTCGGACGGCAGGAGATGCACGGCCGGCCACCTGGTCAGCGCGATCAGCAGGCCCATCACGCCGCCGACCGCGAGAAACACCACGGCGGCGACCGCGTTGACCATGATCAGCCGCTGCGCGGCTATGTCCACCTTGAGCCCGGTGAACCGGCAGGTGCGGAAGGTTGCGGTGCGCGCCGGAATGCCTTCGACCGGGATGTCGATTGCTGTCATCGGGTTCCCCTTATTCGACCACACGGATGCGGCCGGTCATCATGTGATGGCCGATGCCGCAATATTCGTTGCAGGCAATGCCGAATTCGCCGGCTTCGGTCGGCGTGATGGTGACGATCTGCTCGTAGCCCGGATGCACCGAAACGTTGATGTTGACGGGCTGCAGGGAGAATCCGTGCTGCCAGTCTGCCGAGGACAGATGGAAGCGGTAGCTCTGGCCTTTCTTCAGTTCCAGTACCGGCCACCATTCCCACAGCCTGGCGAGCAGATAGACGTCCTCGCCGGCCGGCGGGCGGACGAGCGGAACGCCGGCCTCCTCGCCGACCGTGTACTTGTCGGCGAATTCGACGACCTTCTCCTCGAAGACCGCCGGCGTGATCTTGTAGGTCTCCGTCGAGAGGTTCTGGTTCCCGATGAAGTGCCAGGCGATCATGAAGAAGAACATGAACAGGCCCCACAGGAAGGCGACCACGATCCAGGCGATCTCGATTCGCTCGATCGGTTCGTTCCACCAGAGGCGGTTTTCGGGAGGGGTGATCGCCATCGCCGTGCCTCGCTTCCGACTACTGGGCGACCGGAATGGAGGCGATCTCCATGACGCCCCAGAGCAGGTAGAGCACCGTGGGCACCGTGATCCCGATGAAGAGAAGCAGGAAGGGATTGTCCAGGATCCGCTGCATCGTCGGGATCGGCAGGCGGGACGGGATCGGCAGGGGATTCTCGGTCATCTTCTGGCTCCTCGGGCACCGGGAGCCGCCTTCCTACGCTGTTTGCCGGGACTTCCGGCTTGACGGAAGTCAAGCGCGTTTCGGAAAAGCGCCGGCGGCAAGCGCGGCATCTTGCCCCGGCTGCCCGAACATTGCGCTGGCGCAAAGCCCAATGACGCGGGCCGTGCTCGAATGACCGGACCGTGGAGAGGAACACGATGGGCGAAGCACCTGGCCTGCACGATCTTGCGCTGATGCGCGCCGTGCCGATGTTCTCGGCGCTGCCGCCGTCGGTTCTCGAAGCAGTGCTCTCCTGTTCACGGGTCCGCCGTCATGCCCGGCACGACGTCCTGTTCGAGCAGGAGGACCGGGCTACGGAGTTCTATCTCGTGCTCGAGGGGTGGACGAAGCTGTTTCGCGTCACCGTCGGCGGCGACGAGGCCGTGGTGGGCGTCTTCACGCGCGGCGACTGCTTCGGCGAAGCACCCTGCCTCTCGGGCGGCCGCTATCCCGTCAGCGCACAGATGGTGACCGAGGGCAGGCTTCTCGCCATTCCCGCGAACCAGATCGTCGCGCAGATCCGCAGTCGGCCGGAGATAGGCCTGGCGATGCTCGCGTCGACGTCGCTGCACCTCAAGAAGCTGGTCGACCAGATCGAGGAACTCAAGGCGCGCACCGGCCCGCAACGCCTCGCCGAGTTCCTCGTCGGGCTGGCGCGTCCGGCGGAAGGCTTCTGCACGATGAAACTGCCCTACGAGAAGCTGCTGATCGCCGGGCGGCTCGGCATGAAGCCGGAAAGCCTGTCACGCGCCTTCCAGCGGCTGCGCGGCATCGGCGTCGGGATCGACCAGGATACTGTGACCGTCCAAAGCGTCGCGCGGCTCGCCGAGTTCGCAGGCCGCGAACGTGTGATGGCGACCGGTTGCCCGGGAATGGGCGCCGGCTACTGCCGGCCGCTGGCACTGGCCCGGACCGCGTGATGGGCGACGGCGCTGTCCAGCGGAGTCCCGCATGCGTCTGATCTGGCTCCTCCTGGGGACCGCCAGCCTCGGCCTCGGCGGGCTCGGCGTGGTGCTGCCGCTCCTGCCGGCAACGCCGCTGGTCATCCTGGCAGCCTTCTGCTTCGCGAAATCCTCGCCCGTCCTGCATGACAGGCTGATCCGCAGCCAGACCGTCGGCAAGGCGATCCGCGACTGGCGCCGGAACAGGGCCATAAGCCGCAGCGGCAAGGCGGCGAGCCTCTTCGGAATGGCGCTGTCGCTCGTCCCCACATTCGCGCTCGGCGCCGGCGCCGGTGAGATAGCCGTTCAGGCGCTGGTGCTTGGTGGCGCTGCAGCCTTCATCCTGGCGTGCAACACGGCCTGATCGCCGGGAAGTTTGGCGCAGCGCAAGGAGGCGGGCGCCGCGACGCGGTAGGTTCGTATCGGAAAGGAAGAGCATTGCAACCGTCGGTTCTCGAAAAATACGGCGAG
>JAJFMR010000012.1 GCA_020696915.1 Rhizobiaceae bacterium
AGTCGGAACGTCGCGTTTCCGGCTCAGTCATCGCATCCGTCCTCATGGGCAAACGGAACTGAGACCCCCCGGCGCGCGGTTGTGGCAGGGGAAAAGTCACCTCATCGCCACGAACTCCCGAACCGCCAATCTTTGGGGCTGGACACCAGACGGGCCTTGACGGGATTCTATTCGATATAGTCGATGGTGCTTAAAAAGTGCCCTTCATCGCGGATGTAGCGATCATAATAATCGCGCTGCCAGAGGGGTCCGACGCGTCCGACAGTGCGATTGATTTCCTTTACCGACCAGCTTTTCCACGCGCCAACGATGTCGGCGAGCCGCGCACCGTCGCGCTGGGTAATCAGGGCATGCACGTGGTTCGGCATCACGACATATGCGTGGAGATCGTAAAGCTGGTCCATGCGGTGCCACAGGGCCGCTTCGACGATTGCGGAGTTCCTCGCGTCGCCGAGCAGGCAGGAGCCGCGTCCGGCTTCCAGGGCGGCCTCGGTTCGTTCGCGATATGCGTTGGCTCCTTCGCCGCGACGGGCATCGACGACCTCTGCCGGCAGCGAATCGGCGAGGCGGAAGGTGATCGCTTGCGTGACATCGGCGGAATCGAAATGCGGCAACTTGCGCGGTGTATGCCAGCCTCGATGCCGGAGCAGCGGCGTCCCGCCGCCGAGGTGGGCGGGACGCCCACTCTCCTTCATCGCGCCACCATCCGAGCGACGGCATCGAGGCCGGCGAGAAACTCGGTGCGTTCCGCGCCGGTCAGGGCGTCTGCACGGTGCGCGCGCTGAGCGCCGCTGAAAGGGGCCTCGATAACCTCGCCGGATCTGTCGCCGAGGTCGGTGAGGGTGAAGCTAGCCATGTCTGCCTCGCTCGGCGACTCCCGTGCGGCGCGGAATGGTGCCGGAGCGGCGGCGTCCCGCTGCCCAAGCGGGGACGCCTACCCGCCTTCATCGCGCCACCCGATGCGCGAATACCTCGGCGTCTTTGTCCAAGCGTCGCTCACTGCCCTGCCGTGTAGGCGGCGATTGCCGCCATGTTGACGATGTCGGAATCCTTGGCGCTGAGCGGGACGATCTGCACCGGCTTGTTGAGGCCGACGAGCAGCGGTCCGATCACCGTCGAGCCGCCGAGTTCCTGCAGCATCTTCGTCGAGATCGAAGCCGAGTGGAAGGCCGGCATCACCAGCACGTTGGCCGGCCCGGACAGCCGGCAGAACGGATAGCGCTGCATGACGGCGGCATTCAGCGCCACGTCGGCGGCCATCTCGCCGTCATACTCGAAATCGACGCGCCGCCTGTCGAGTATGCGGACGGCCTCCTGCACCTTCTCGGAACGTTCGCCCGGCGGGTGGCCGAAGCTGGAATAGGCAAGCATGGCGACCCGCGGCTCGTAGCCCATCCGGCGGGCGAAGCCGGCGACCTCTTCGGCGATGTCCGCGATCTGCTCGGCGTCAGGCATGTCGTGGACCGCCGTGTCGGCGACGATCACCGTCCGGCCGCGGCAAAGCGCGATCGAAACGCCGATGACCCGATGCCCGGGCTTGGCCTCGATGACGTGCCTCACGTCGTTCAGGGCCGTCGAATAGTTGCGGGTCACCCCGGTGACCATGGCGTCGGCATCGCCCAGCGCCACCATCGTCGCAGCGAAATGGTTGCGGTCGGTGTTGATCAGCCGCTGGCAGTCGCGAAAAAGGAACCCTTTGCGCTGCAGCCGCTCGTAGAGATGGTCGGCATAGGCCGCGTTGCGCCGCGACAGCCGGGCGTTGATGATGTGGATGCCGGGCTTGTCGAGATCGACGCCGGCCGTCCTGGCATTCTCCCTGACGATCTCCTCGCGGCCGACGAGGATCGCGGTGCCCAGCCGCTGGCTGGCATAGGAAGCGGCGGCGCGCATCACCTGCTCTTCCTCGCCTTCCGCGAAGACGACACGCTTCGGCTGCCGGCGGACGCGGTCGTAGATTCGCTGCAGCGTCGAGGCGATCGGATCGCGCCGGGCGGAAAGCTCCTGCGCGTATTTCTCGAGATCGAGGATCGGCCGCCCGGCAACGCCGGATTCCATCGCCGCCTTGGCGACGGCGATAGGGATCGCCGAGATCAGGCGCGGATCGAACGGCACCGGGATGATGTAGTTAGGGCCGAATTTCGGGCGGTTGCCGCGGTAGGCGGCGGCGACATCGTCGGGGACGTCCTGGCGGGCAAGTGCGGCCAGCGCCTCGGCGGCCGCCACCTTCATGTGGTCGTTGATGGTGGTGGCGCGCACGTCGAGAGCCCCCCGGAAAATATAGGGAAAGCCGAGCACGTTGTTGACCTGGTTCGGATAGTCCGACCGGCCGGTCGCCATGATGGCGTCGGTGCGGATTTCGGCCACTTCCTCCGGCGTGATCTCGGGATCGGGATTGGCCATCGCGAAGATGATCGGGTTGGGCGCCATCGACTGGATCATGGCGTTGCTGAAGGCGCCGCGCGCCGACAGGCCGAAGACGATGTCCGCGCCCGCCATGGCGTCGGCGAGGCTGCGGGCGTCCGTCTTTGCGGCATGCGCCGATTTCCACTGGTTCATCCCCTCGGTGCGGCCCTGGTAGACCACGCCCTTGGTGTCGCACAGCACCATGTTTTCGGGGGCAAATCCCATCGCCTTGAGGAGTTCGATACAGGCGATGCCGGCCGAGCCGGCGCCGTTGCAGACCAGTTTCGACGCCTTCATGTCGCGGCCGGTAAGGTGCAGCGCGTTGATGAGGCCGGCCGCCGCGATGATCGCCGTGCCGTGCTGGTCGTCGTGGAAGACCGGTATGTCCATCAGCTCCCGCAGCCGCTGCTCGATGATGAAGCATTCGGGAGCCTTGATGTCCTCGAGATTGATGCCGCCGAACGAGGGCCCCAGATAGCGCACGCAGTTGATGAACTCGTCGGCATTCTCGGTATCGACTTCGAGGTCGATGGAATCGACGTCGGCGAAACGCTTGAAGAGAGCCGCCTTTCCTTCCATGACCGGTTTCGACGCCAGCGCGCCGAGATTGCCGAGCCCGAGGATCGCCGTGCCGTTGGAAATCACGGCCACCATGTTGCCGCGCGTGGTGTAGTCGTAGGCGCGCGAGGGATCCTCAGCGATGGCGAGGACCGGAACGGCGACCCCCGGCGAATAGGCCAGCGACAGGTCTCGCTGCGTCGCCATCGGCTTGGTGGGGTTTATCTCCAGCTTGCCGGGCCGCCCCGTGGCGTGGAATTCCAGCGCCTCCTGTGCCGAGACGGAGGGGCCGGACGTATCCGATTTCCTGGGTGAAGACATGTGCGGCAGACCCCTCCCTGGGACAGCTGCTTTTATTTTGTGGAGTGTCCGGGATTAAGGCTACACTCCGCGCCTGTAAACCGCCAACAAGGCAGTCGCCATCATTTGGCGCGCGAGCGGAACGGGTTCTTGAACGACGAAACGCCGATTCGACTGGAAGGCGTCCGCACGGCGGGTGCGGCGGCGGCAACGCCGCTGATGGAGCAGTATGTCGAGATCAAGTCCGCCAACCCCGACGCGCTGCTCTTCTACCGCATGGGGGATTTCTACGAACTGTTCTTCGCGGACGCGGAAATCGCTTCCGAGGCGCTCGGCATCGTCCTGACGAAACGGGGCAAGCATCAGGGACTGGACATCCCCATGTGCGGAGTGCCCGTTCATGCTGCCGACGACTATCTCCAGAAGCTGATCGCCAAAGGATTTCGCGTCGCCGTCTGCGAGCAGATCGAAGACCCGGCCGAGGCCAGGAAACGCGGCGGCAAATCGGTGGTGCGGCGTGACGTGGTGCGCCTGGTGACGCCTGGGACGATCACCGAGGAAAAGCTGCTGACGCCTGGCGAATCGAGCTATCTCGCAGCGCTCGGCCGCGTCAGGGGCGGCACCGATGCCAAAGGCAGGCGGGAAGACGGCTACGCTCTCGCCTGGACCGAAATGTCGACCGGCCTCTTCCGCGTGGCGGAGAGCAGCCCGGAGCGGCTCGCTTCCGACCTCGCGCGGATCGATCCGCGGGAGCTGCTCGTCGCCGAGCCGCTCTTCCACGACCCGGCGCTGAAATCCCTGTTCGACCGGCTCGGCCGCCTCGTCACGCCGCAGCCGCCGTCGCTCTTCGATTCGGCCTTGGCGGCTGGCCGCGTCGCCCGCTTCTTCGGGGTCGCGACGCCCGACGGTTTCGGCGCCTTTTCCCGCGCCGAACTGTCGGCGGCCGCAGGGATAGTGGCCTATGTCGAGAAGACCCAGAAGGCCGAGCGGCCGCCGCTCTCCTGGCCCGAGCGCCAGGACTCCGGCTCGACGCTGTTCATCGATCCGGCGACACGCGCCAACCTGGAGCTGTCGCGGACGATCGCCGGAGGGCGCGAGGGTTCGCTGTTCAACGCCATCGACCGAACCGTCACGGGGGCCGGCGCGAGGCTGCTTGCCGACCGCCTGATGGCGCCGCTCACCGACCCCGCGGCAATTGCCCGGAGGCTCGATTCGGTTTCATCGCTGCTCGCCCAACCGGCCCTTTGCGACGCGCTGCGCCTCGCGCTCAAGGGCGTCGCCGACATGCGCCGCGCGCTGACCAGGCTGGCGCTCAACCGCGGAGGTCCGCGCGACCTCGGCGCCCTGCGGGCCGGGCTGTCGTCGGCCGCCGGTATCGCGGCGCTGCTGTCGAGGGCCGAAACGCTCCCCGGCGAACTCGGCGCCGCGCTCGGTGCCATCGAGGCCTTGCCCGAACCGCTGGCGCGGCATCTGGAAGGGGCGCTTGCCGACGACTTGCCGCTCCTCAAGCGTGACGGCGGCTTCGTGCGGGACGGCTGCCATGCCGAACTCGACGAGATGCGGGCACTGCGCGATCAGTCGCGCCGCGTGGTCCTGTCGATGGAGCGGCAGCTGATCGAGGAGACCGGCATCCGGTCGCTGAAGATCAGGCACAACAATTTGCTTGGCTATTATATCGAGGTCACGGCCAACCATCAGGCGATCCTGAGCGGCTCGGGTGAAGCCAGGGCGCGTTTCATCCATCGGCAGACCATGGCAAGCGCCATGCGCTTCACCACCGCCGAGCTTGCCGAGCTGGAGACCCGGATCGCCAGCGCCGCCGACCGGGCGCTTGCCATCGAGCTCGAAATCTTCGAGCGGCTGGCCGGCGAAGCCGTCGCCGAGGCCGAAAAGATTGCCGCGGGCGCCGAGGCGCTCGCGGTGCTCGACGTCTCCACGGCGCTGGCGCGGCTGGCGATCGCCGAGAACTACTGCCGGCCCGTTGTCGATGCCAGCCTTGCCTTCGAGGTCAAAGGCGGCCGCCATCCGGTGGTGGAGCAGGCGCTGCGGCGGCAGGACGGCAGCGCCTTCGTGGCCAACGACTGCGACCTGTCGCCGGAAGGCGCAGCACGGAACGGCGCGATCTGGCTGCTGACCGGCCCCAATATGGGCGGCAAGTCGACCTTCCTGCGCCAGAACGCGCTGATCGCCATCCTCGCCCAGATGGGCTCCTTCGTGCCGGCGGAAAGCGCGCGGATGGGCGTGGTCGACCGCCTGTTTTCCCGCGTCGGCGCGTCCGACGATCTGGCGCGCGGCCGTTCCACCTTCATGGTCGAGATGGTCGAGACCGCGGCGATCCTCAACCAGGCCGGCGAGCGCTCGCTGGTCATCCTCGACGAGATCGGCCGCGGCACCGCGACGTTCGATGGTCTCTCCATCGCCTGGGCCGCAGTCGAGTATCTGCACGAGCAGAACCGGGCGCGGGCCATCTTCGCCACGCATTTCCACGAGATGACGGCGCTCGCTGCAAAGCTGCCTCGCATCCGCAACGTCACCATGCGTGTCAAGGAGTGGGAAGGCGACGTCGTGTTCCTGCACGAGGTGGCAAGGGGCGCGGCCGATCGAAGCTATGGCGTCCAGGTGGCGCGGCTGGCCGGCCTGCCCGCGGCGGTGGTCGATCGGGCACGGCAGGTGCTGGCGCTCCTGGAGACCGGCGAGCAGGCCGGCCGTGCCGAGCGCCTGGTCGACGACCTGCCGCTGTTTTCTGCCGCCGTGCGCCGCGCCGCCGCGCCGCAGAAACCGGATCTCCTGGGCGAGGCGCTTGCCGCGCTGCACCCGGACGAGCTGACGCCGCGCGAAGCGCTGGAGGCGCTTTACCGGCTGAAGGACATCGCTTCGCAGGAGCGGTCCTGATCCGGCATCGCTCCCGGGCGTGCCGGCTCTACACTCACGTGCGCTTCGCCGGGCGTTGCCCTCTCGTTGCGAAGCGGAATCCATCCGAAAGCTGGGTCCACTTTCCCGTCCGATGCTCTACGCGCCGATGCGGCGGCCGCTCGCGGTTTCGAACAGGTGGCCGGCTCCCGGACTCGGCGAAAGGCTGAGCGTGTCGCCGGCGCGGGCGGTGATCCGCTCGCGCAACACGGCCATCAGCCGGTCGCCTCCGGTCCTGGCGACAACGTGCGTTTCGGACCCGGTCGGCTCGAGCGCCGCGATCTCGGCTTCGGTACCTTCGCCGTCCGGCGCCAGCACGAGGTGCTCGGGACGTATACCGTAGGTCACCGCGACGTCGCCTGCCTTTGCCGCATCCCCGGCCGTCACCGGAAAGCGGGTGCCACCGGCGCTGACGAAGACTGCGGCACCGTTCTCCCGGCTCAGGCTGCCTTCCAGGAAATTCATGGCAGGCGAGCCGATGAAGCTCGCAACGAAAGTGTTGGCCGGCCGGTCGTAGAGCTCCAGCGGCGCGCCGACCTGCTCGACCACCCCATCGCGCATGACGACGATGCGGTCGGCGAGCGTCATCGCCTCGATCTGGTCGTGGGTGACGTAAACGGTCGTGGTCTTCAGCCGGGCGTGCAGCTCCTTGAGTTCGGCGCGCATCTGCACGCGCAGCTTGGCGTCGAGGTTGCTGAGCGGCTCGTCGAACAGGAAGACCTGGGGATTGCGCACGATCGCGCGGCCCATGGCGACGCGCTGGCGCTGGCCTCCCGAAAGCTGCCGCGGATAACGCGCAAGATATTGCGAGAGCCCCAGTATGCGCGCCGTTTCGGCGACCCGCTCCATGATCTCCGCCTTGGACCGTCCTGCCAGCCGCAGCGAGAAGCCCATGTTCTCGGCAATGCTGAGATGCGGATAGAGGGCGTAGTTCTGGAACACCATGGCGATGTCGCGATTCTTCGGCTCGACATCGTTGATTGCCCGGCCGCCGATGCGGATCACGCCGGAATCGATGTCCTCCAGGCCGGCGATCATCCGCAGCAGCGTCGACTTGCCACAGCCGGATGGGCCGACGAGGACGACAAAGGCGCCGTCCGGGACGTCGACCGAGACCTGCCGGATGATCTCGGTCTTGCCGAAAGCCTTGCTGACGTTCTGGATCTCGACTGCGGCCACGGGTCTCTAACTCGCTTCCTGGATTGTTTCGGGGGCAGCGAGCGCGTCGGCAACCTCGATCGCCGCAAGCAGGCTCAAGCCGGTGTGATAGCCGGGATCGAGGTCGGGCGTCGCCGGCACATAGTCGATCGGTCCTTCGGCCGTCATCGTCTGGTAGGCGACGGGGGGCGACGACCTCCAGTAGCGGCCGAAGAACGCCTCATGGGCCGCCTTCCAGATATCCAGCGCGGCGCGGCTGCCGCTGCGCGCGTGGCAGAGCGCTGCCGAGCGGATCGTCTCGGGCAGCGACCACCAGGGACAGAGCGGGTTCTCCGTCGCGCCGGTGGCGGCCGACACCGAGAGCGCGATGCCCGGGCCGACGAACCCTGCTCGAAACGAGCTGACCAGGATGCGTTCAAGCGCGTCCGAGAGTTCCGGGTCCGAATCCTTCGCAAGATGGTCGAGCGCAAAGCCGACGAACTCGATGCCATGGCCGACATTGCAGGCATCCTGGCCCGGAACGTTGCGCAGCAGCCCGCTGGCCGGATCGTAGTGGCGCCGAAGCACATGCTCGATGAAACGGTCGGCAAAGGCCGTGGCATGCGCAAGACCGATCCGGGCGAGCATGCCGGCGGCGCCGAGCAGGATCATGCGCGGTCCGAAATCGTCGGGCTGGAGGGCCAGTTCCCGCTCGGACAGCGTCGTCCGCTCGTCGATCTGGAAGTGGCCCGCTTCGACTGCCTCGACGATCTCGGCGAAGAAGGGAAGGTGGCGCTCCCGGTCCGCGCTTTTGCCGAGCCTGGCGCCTGCGGCAAGCAGACCCTTGGCGAGGAAAGCGTCGGAATAGGTGAAGATGCCTGCCGGCCGCTCCTGCGGGCGAACGGCGCCGGCAGCGTCCGGAAAGACGGGGGTCAGCGCCGCGTCTCCCGCATCATAGGTGAAATAGCCGTGACCATCCCGGGCCTGCAGACCGTCGAGCGCTTCGTAAAGAGGCATGGCGCCGCCGTCCAGCGCTGCTGCGAGCGCCGCATCTTCTTTCCCGAAGAAGGCGGCATGGGTCGCCAGCGCCTCCAGTCCGCGTCCCTGGATCCAGCCATAGACATAGCGGGGCGCGCGGTGGCCGTCGAAGGCATCGTAGTCGCGCAACGTGACCGGATGCAGTTTGGTGTTGATGAAGCGGCCGGCGAGCGGCGGCCGCTCGAGCATCCAGCGAAGCGTGGCGGCGTTCGCCCCGGCGTAGACCCGGCGGGCCGCCGCCGGGAAAGTTTCGTCGGTCATTCCTTCAGCCCCGTGCTGGCGACGCCCTGGACGAAATTCCTCCGCAGCCAGACGAACAGCGTGATCGACGGGATGAGGACCAGCGCGGAAGCGGCGCTCACCCGCCCGAGGTCGACCGTGAAGCCGGTCTGGAAAAGGGCGAGCCCGACCTCGATCGTATAGGCCTCGCTGCGGCTGGCGACGATCAGCGGCCAGGCGAAAGCCGTCCATGCCTGGAAGAAGGCGAGCACGCCGAGCGCGCCGAGCGCGCCCCGGAGCAGCGGCAGGACGATCCGCCAGAAAATCCACAGTTCGCCGGCGCCGTCGATGCGCGCCGCTTCGATCAGCTCGTCCGGAATGGAATGGATGACGTTCTGCCGGATCAGGAAGATCCCGAAGCTCATCACCAGATAGCCGAGCAGCAGGCCCCATGTCGTGTTGAGCAGGCCGAGAGCCTGCGCCTGGAAGTAAAGCGGGATCATGTAGACCTCGAACGGCACGATCGCCGTTGCGAGGATGACCATGAAGAGGACCGAGAGCGACCTGAAAGGGAATTTTGCGAGGATGTAGCCGGCAATCGCCGATGTCGCGAGGATCGAGATGGAGGAGAGGACCGCAAACACCAGGCTGTTGCCGATCCAGCGCAGCAGCGGCGTGTCCCTGAGCACGGCAGAGAAATTGGCAAATGTCGGCTCGTTGGGGATGATGGTTGGCGGCCAGGCGAGCATTTCCTGGGGCGTCTTGAACCCGTTGGAGACGAGGAACAGCAGGGGCAGCAGCATCAGGCAGCTGACCACCGTCAGCAGCACGTCGATCAGCCGGTCGGCCGCCCGCCGGCGCCGGCGCCGCGACCTGCCAAGGGCGATCTCCGCCGCGGTCATCTCCCCGGGCCTTGCGTCGGCGATGCTCATGTGCGGCCTCCCTTCTCGCGCAGGAACGAGAACTGCATCAGCGTCAGCAGCAGCACGATCAGCAGCAGCACGACCGCTTCCGAAGCGGCGTAGCCGACCCGGTAATTGCGGAAACTGTTCTCCAGCATGTCGAGCACCAGCACCCGCACCTGCCGTCCCGGCGCTCCTTGCGCGTCGGAAGCCAGCACGAATGCCTGCGCGTAGACGTTGAAGCCGGACACCAGCGTCACCACCGATACGTAAAGCGTGATCGGCTTCAGCATCGGGACGGAGATCAGCCGGAACGACTGCGGGCCGGTGGCGCCGTCGAGTTTAGCCGCCTCGTAGAGGGAGACCGGCAGGCTCTTGAAACCGACGAGATAGATCAGCACCGCATATCCCAGCGCCTGCCAGGAGCAGAGCACGATAACGCAGACGACCGCCAGGACGGGGTCGAACAGCCATGCCTTGGGAGCGACGCCGAACCAGCCGAGCAGGTTGTTCAACGGTCCGAGCTTGGCGTCGAATATCCATTTCCATGCCATCGCCGCCGGGACCAGCGAGACCACGTGCGGAATGAAGATCGCCGTCTCGTAGAAGCCGGCGAGGCGCGAGCGGGCACGATGATGGATGAGCGCGGCCAGCACCAGAGACAGCGGGATGGTGATCAGCAGGACGCCGAAGGCGATGATGGCAGTGTTGGTGAGCGCTTCGATGAACAGCCTGTCGCTGAACAGCTCACGGAAATTGGCAAGCCCGATGAACGGCTTGTTCTTCGACAGAATATCCCATTTGTGAACGCTGAGGCGGAGCGTCTCGGCAATCGGGTAGATGCGGACCCAGGCGAAGATCGCCAAGGTCGGCAGGATGGCCAGCATGGCAAACCGCCAGCGCTTTCGCCGCAGCATGGGCATCTCCCGTCCGAGCGATCCTATGCTATTTTAGGAGAGGGAACCTGCAGCGTCCCGCCGCAGGCTCTCTTCCGGATATTCAGGCAGGCCGCCTCACTCGGCGAGGAGCCCTTCGCGCTGCAGCAAGCCGTTGATCTCGCTTTCCATCGCCACCAGAACCTCGTCAATGCCCGCATCGTTGCCGGCGAGCGAGGCATTGCCGAAGGCCTGCGTCAGCCGGTCGGCCGTGCGGGTCAGAATTTCCTCGACCGGCCCGATATTGGGCAGGGTGAAAAACTCGTAGCTGTCCGGATAGTCGACGAAGGCGGCGAGAGCCGGCTTGCGCGACAGGATGTCGGCATAGTCGAGTCCGTTCCGGTTCGGCAGCCAGCCGACATTGTCGAGCAGCCACAGCAGATTTTCCGGATCGTTGGTGGCCTGGGCGAAAGCCCAGGCGGCCTCGGCCTGCTCGCCCTCGCCAGACGTCCACAGCGTCACCGGCGCCACGATCGAGCCGCGCGGCAGCGTCGCCGTCGCGTAGGGCAGGTCGGGAGCCTTGCTGGCGATGTCGCCGATGACCCATGATTCGCGAATGAACATCGCGGTCTGCTTGCGTTCGAAGGCTTCCGCATCAGCTGGCATCTCGACGGTCACCGTTTTGAGGCCATGCACGTTATCGATGTATTGCTTGAGCGCCGCCCGCCCCGCCTCGTTGGCGAAGCTCGCCTTCCACTTGCCGTCGGCGGCCTGCTCGACCAGGTTCTCGCCATACTGGAACATGTTGATCCAGAACTTTTCGGCTATGCCAGCGCCGCCGCCCGACAGCCTCAGGCTCCATCCGGACACGACGGGGTTGCCGTTGGCGTCCCGCTGGGTCAGCTTCTCCGCATATGAGGTGAAGTCCGGCATGGTTTTTGGCGGCTCGGTCAGGCCGGCCGCCTTGAACATCTCGGTGTTGTAGTAGAGCGCGCTCTGGCCGCGAAACAGCGGCACGCCATGGACGGCGCCTTCGTAGCTTGCGGAGTCGCGGAAGAATTCGGAGAAGTTCGCCGGATCGGTCACGAAGGCGGCCACCGCATCGGGCGCCTTGTTGAACAGCCCGTTCTCGAGATAGCGGGTGGCCGTCGAGGTTCCGAGTTCGATGACTTCGGCCGCCTCGCCCGAGGTGAGCCCGAGGGCGATCCGCTTCTCGTGCTCGCGCAGCGCGATCGCCTCGACCTTGACCGTCAGGTCCGGGTGCTTCTCCTTCAAGCCCTCGGCGACGTGCTCGTAGAAGGGCACCATTTCCGGATAGCCGCTCCACACGGTGATCTCCGCCGCCGATGCCGCGGCAACGCCGAATGCGAGGCTGCCGCCCAGCACGGTGCCGAGCGCGGACATGCGAAATTTCGACGACGTGATCCTGCCTTGATGTGCACCCATCTTGGTTCCCTTTCCCTGGCGCCTCGGACTATGGCTATCGAACTGTTACTTTTCGAGGTCTGTGCTTCGAAGTCTCTTATGCAACCGGTTGCGGTGTCAAGGGCGGGCAAGTCCCGTCGGCAGCCCGCCCTACGGTGGCCAGCAGCGCCTGGGCGGCGCCGGCCAGCGCTTCTGCCGAGCCCGGTGCAAAGGTTCCGGGCATCCCGATGAACCGGTGGGCCTCCTCGACCTCGTAGCCGCCATGAACGAACTCGCTTGCCGGCGGAATGTAGCCGGGCGTTGCGTTGGCATAGGCCAGGACGAATGCCGGGCGATTGCCGCAGGCCGCCCTGATGTGCAGCGCCGTTTCGGCGAAGATCTCTCCCGGCAGCGCGATGATCGGGAGACCGCCCCAGACAAGGACGCCGACCCGGCCGGTCCAACGCCCGGGCGGCGTGCCGGCAAAGCGTTCGGCCCATGCGACCCACGCCGCCATGATCGTCTGGCCGACGCCGCCGGCCGTGCGGGCTTCACGCCGCCATCGGTCGGCCAGATCGCCGAGCGGCTCGTTCTCCAGCCGCGTCAGGTCGAGCAGCACGTCTGCGGCGCGCGCCTCGACGTGGCCGGACAGCGGGAATTCGTCCGCTGCCAGCGCCGCCTCGCCGATCCGCGTGCCGAGCCGTTCCGCCGTCTCGAAGCTGCGCGCCGGGCTGCCCGCCAGCGTCCAGGATGCATGCGCCGAATGGCCGGTGTTGGCGTCCCCCGCGCAGCCTGTCACGAACACCGCAACGGCTCCGGGACAGGCGGCCTCGATGGTCTTTCGGACGTAGTGCGGATAGTCGGCCGTAAGCAGGCGGTTGTCGGCTCCAAGCACCACCGGATGGCAGGCATAACAGGCCAGCACCGCAAAGATCGCGCCGTCGGCGGCACGCAACCGCAGTATCGGCAGCGCCCGGTCGAGCGGGCCGCCGGCGTGGCGGCGGTTCCTGGCAACGTCCGGATCGGCGCCCATTCCGACCGACAGGGTGGCGGGCCGCCGGTTGGCGCGTGCCCCGGCGATCGCCGCCACGCAGCCATCCTCGATCGCCTGCAGGAAGTTGGCGTCCGCCTCTGCACCGAGCCGCCCCGGCATCGACACCGGGGCGCCATGCGTATGGATCGCCGCGACAACCACGTTTTCTTCCGGCAGGCCGCAGCGCTGCCTTACGCGCTGCACCAGATCCTCATGCAGCCCCACCACGTCCACGGCGACCAGCGCGGTCTCGCCGACCGCGATGGCGCGCACGGTGAGCGGGTCGTGAACGCCGGCCGACGGTTCGGTGCGCGCCGCGAAGCCGGACATCGGCAGGCTGCGGTCGGGCGTGATGTCGACCAGGGCGACGCCGGCATCGATCATCGCGAGACCTCCTCGCCCGCGACGAAGCTTTGCAGCATCTGCAGGGCCGGCTGGCCGGGCTCGAAACGAAACCGGACGAGGTCGGCGCGGGCGCCGGGCTCGAGCCGTCCGCGGCCTCCTGCGAAGGCGCCCGGATTGCTGCTGGCAAGGCGAAGCGCCTCGCCGAGCGGCAGGCCGGCGAGGTTTACAGCCCCGGCGACGTTCTGATCGAGGAGGCAACCGGCGCCCGCCAGATAGGGCGTTCCCGCCACGCTCAGCCGCCCGCTTTCGGCGACGTCGACCTCACCGCCGATCGCCGATCTGTAGCGGCCGGGCGGCATGCCGCCGAGCGCTGCCGCATCGGAGACCAGGATCGCGCGCGCCAGCGTCTTGGCGCCGAGCATCGCCTTAAGCGTGTCGCCCGGCAGATGGTGGCCGTCGGCGATGAAGCTGGCGGTCAGTCGGTCGTCGGCCAGTTGCGCCCAGATGAAATTCGGATGCCGGGGAAGCATCGCCGGGGCTCCGTTGCCGAGATGCGTCGAAAGGCGGGCGCCGGCCTCGGCCGCTTCGTGTATCCGTTCGGGCGAGGCCATCGTATGTCCAAGGGCTACATGCACGCCCTGGCGGCACAATGCTTCGATGTATTCGATGGCCCCGGGCCATTCCGGAGCGAGCGTCACCAGCCCGACCAGCCCGCCTGCGGCATCTTGCCATCGCCGGAACTCGTCGATGTCGGGGGCCCGCACATGGGCCAGCGGATGCGCGCCACGGGCGCCGTCCTCGCGGCTGACGGCCGGTCCCTCGACATGGATGAAAGGCACCATGTTCCGAACCAGGTCGTGCTCGCGCCGCGCCTCGGCGACCGCGCCGAGCGCGGCGACCAGCGTGGCCTCGGAGGCGGTGATCAGCGTCGGGGCGAAGGTGGTCGTCCCCCGCGCCGCCAGCAGCCGCGCCAGCGCGGCCAGCGTGTCCGGCCGGAGCGCGCCGTCGTTGAGATCGAGCCCGGCGTATCCGTTGACCTGCAGATCGACCAGGCCGGCCGCCAGCCATGCGTCGTCGGCCACCTCCGCCGCAGCTACGGCGGCAATCCGGCCGTCCTCGACGTCGACCCTGATGCCAAGCCCGCTCGAAGGGTCGCGGCCAAAAATGGCGCGCCCGGCAGTCACAGCCAGCGCACCCTGTCCCGGAAGCGTGCGATGAAGCGGGCGTTCGCCTCGTCGCCGCCGGGCGCATTGCCGCTGCGCCACACCGGCGGCTCCTGGCCGCGGCCGGCGAGCTTCGCCACGGTGCGGATGACGAGGCAGTTGAGCGCGAAGGCATTGGCGAAGGTGGAGACTGCCGCGATGCGCTCTCCCATGCCCGGCACCTCGATCAGCGCGTCGCCGACCGGCACTTTGGTGTCGATCGCCAGGTCGACGACGTCATGCAGGTTGTGCCCCGTGGGATGCCTTGCCGGATGCTCGGGCCGTGTGCTCGCGGCGTGCTCCCGTGAACTCACGCCGATCGTAAAGACGCCGCGCGCCTTCGCCTCGAGCGCCGCGTCGATGAGCGCGGCATTGATGCCGTAAGCGTTGGTGAGGAGCAGGAGGTCGCCGTTGCCGAGCCGCTGGTCGGCGATCACCACCTTGCCGTAGCCGGGCGTCCGCTCCATGGCCATCGAACGAAGCGCCCCGTTCGAGAGCAGCGTTCCCTCGTCGAGGATGGCGCTGACATGCATCAGGCCGCCGGCCCGAAAGAATATTTCCTGGGCCGCCAGATTGGAGTGGCCCCCCGGGCCGTAAACGTAGACCAGGCGGTCGGCGGCGATCTGGCCGGCGAGCTTTTCCGCGGCCGCGTCGAGGCTGGCCTTCTCCTCCTCGTGGATGCGCCGGATATGGGCGGTGACCCTGTCGAGATAGAGCCCGCACAATTCCTCGGGATCGGCGCGATCAGGCATCGGGATCGGACTGCGGGTCGAGATAGAGCGTGCACGCGGCGTGGGTGCGCAGGATGCTCGCCGGACAGGTGGTCGAGATCGGCCCGGAGAGCGCGCGCCGCACGGCATCCCGCTTGGCTTTCCCGGGCACCACGCAAAACAGCCTGTCGCCCCGCATCAGCCGCGGGATGGTCAGCGTGATCGCCTGAAGCGGGACGGCGTCGAGGTTCGCGAAACAGTCGTCGTCGACCTGCTGCTGGCGGCACTCGGGATCGAGGGTGACGATCTTCACGTCGGCCGGGTCGCGGAAATCGGCGACGGGAGGATCGTTGAACGCCAGGTGGCCGTTGACGCCGATGCCGAGGCAGACGATGTCGATCGGCGCCGCTGCCAGCAGCCCTGCGTAGGCGCTCGCGGCGCGCCCGGCATCGGGCTCCGGCACGATGCGGTGCACCGCGCCGAACGGCAGCCGCGAGAAGACATGGCGGTCGAGCCAGGAAACAAAGCGTTGCGGCGACCCGGCCGGCAGGCCGATATATTCGTCCATGTGAAAGGCGGTCACCCGGCCCCAGTCGATGCCGTCCTGGCCGACGAGTTCGTCCAGCGTGTCGGCCTGGCTCGGGGCGGCCGCGAGGATCATCCTGACCTGTGCCTGGCCGGCGAGACGGCGCCTGAGTTCGTCGCCGATGGCCCGGCCGGCCGCCCGGGCCATCGCGCTGCGGTCAGGCAGGCGTTCCACCTGCAGCAGATCGACGCGGCGTTCGGGGCTCCGGATTGCCGCTCTGGAACTCATTGATCCTCCGCGCCTCGGGTTGCATAGTGGACCAGAACTATTCGATGCAACCGGTTGCATGTCAAGCTGATCAGGCGGGCGGCTGGCGTCGACAAATGACATCGGGGGCGCAGCGGCGAGACATGTATCCACGATCCCGATCGACGCCGACGATCAGCCAGGTGGCGACGCTGGCCGGCGTCAATCGCTCCACCGTCTCGCGGGCGTTTACCCGACCGGACATGCTGAATACGGAGACCGTGGAGCGGGTGATGGAGGCCGCGCGCAGCATGGGCTACGTGCCCAATCACACGGCGCGCGCGCTGAGCACCGGCCGCTATGGCAACATCGCATTGATCGTGCCCGATGTCGCCAATCCGTTCTTCCCGCCGCTGATCCGCGCTGCCCAGAAGGAACTGGACCGGCTCGACTTCTGCCTGTTCCTCGGCAATTCGGACGAAGACCCGCGGCAGGAGGACAGGCTGGTGGGGCGGCTGGCAGGCCAGGTCGAAGGCATGATCCTGGCGTCCAGCCGCCTTCCCGAGGAGCGCATCCGGACGCACGCCGCGGCGCGGCCACTGGTTCTGATCAATCGCGACATAGAAGGCATTCCGCGGGTGCTGATCGACAGCGGCTCCGGCGTGGGCGAGGCGATGGAGCATCTGGCGGGCCTCGGCCATGCGACGGTCGCCTATGTCAGCGGGCCGGCCAATTCGTGGTCCAACCGGCAGCGGCGCGGCGCCGTTCGCAAGGCGGCAGACCGGCTGGGGCTGAAGCATGTGGTCGTGCCGGCCGCGCTGCCGAGCTACGAGGCGGGGGTCGCGGTGGCGGCCGCGGTGCTGCGCAGCGGCGCGACTGCGGCGATCGCCTTCGACGACGTGACGGCGCATGGACTGCTTGCCGGCCTTGCCGGGCGAGGCGTTCCGGTGCCCGGCGCTTTCAGCGTCATCGGCTGCGACGACGTGCTCGGGGCGGCAACCTACCCGCCTCTGACCACCGTGTCGAACCGTTCGCCGCAGGCCGGAAAGGCAGCGCTGTCGCTGCTGATGGAGGTGCTTGCCAGCCGCTCGATCCGCGATGTGCGCTACGTTCTCGAGACGCATCTGGTCGTCCGCCGGACCACCGCTACGGCGCCGACATGATCCGGCTGCCGCAGAAGGGAGTCCGGGGTCAGCGTGTGCACAGCGTCCGTGGTCCGCGGTAGGGCTGATAGGTGCAGTCCGACGGCCGGAACGACCGGTACCGGCGCGAGCAGGCCCTGTAGTTGCAGACGGCAAGCCCGCCGGTCGCCGCCACCGCACCCTGGTCGGCCGCCGCATCGGCCTCCGGAGCCGCGCCGCCACCTTGCGTGCACAGCCGCCGCGGTCCCCGGTAGGGTTGATAGGTGCAGTCCGACTCCCGGAACGAACGGTACATCTGCGAGCAGAGTTCCAGGTTGCAGGCGGATGCCGGTGGTGTCCCGGCTGCCAACGGCGCCGCCTCGCCGCCGTCCGCAGTGCCTGCCGGATCATCGCCGCCCATCGTGTCGGGAAGCGTGACCCCGCCCGTATCGCCACCCAGCTCGGCAGCCGCCGCGACCATGAAGTCGTGCCAGATCCTGGCCGGCAGGTTGCCGCCGGTCACGTCGTTCATTGGCGTCTCGTCGTCGTTTCCGACCCACACCCCGACCACCAGCAAGTCGCTGAATCCGATGAACCAGGCGTCGCGGTAATTCTGGCTCGTGCCGGTCTTGCCGGCCGCAAAGCCGTCGATCGCCGCGGCCCGGCCGGTGCCTCGCTCGACGACCAGCTGCAGGAGTTCGACCATCGGTCTCTGATAGGCTGCGAGGTCCGTCTCCGCGGGTTTCGAGGCCTTGACGCTGAAGGACCGTGGCTGGCCGTCGGCATGAAACGAGGCAATGCCCCAGGGCTCGATGGGTGCCCGCCCTGCGCGCACCGATGCATAAGCGCCGGTGAGATCGAGCAGGCTGACCTCGAAGGCGCCGAGCGCGACGCTTGGCATCGGCTCGAGCCCGGCGTCGATGCCGAGCTCCCGGGCCGCTTCGATCACCTTGCCGGGCCCGACCGTCATCGCCAGCGCCACGGTCGCGGCATTGAGCGATCGCGCGAAGGCTTCGGCCACCGTGACGGTGCCGCTGTAGCCGCCGCCGAAATTCTCCGGCTCCCAGCCGTCGACGCTGATCGGCGCGTCCTCGATGAGGTCACCAGGCGAAATCCCCGCCTTGAGCGCGGCGTAGTAGGTGAAGAGCTTGAACGCCGACCCCGGCTGCCGCCTCGCGTCGACGGCCCGGTTGAATTCGCTGCTCTCGTAATCGTGCCCGCCGACCATGGCGACAACCCCGCCATCGGGCGTCATCGCCACCAGCGCGGCCTGCGAAACGTTCGACGCCGCCCCTTCCGCTTCCATCGTCGCGGCCACCGCCTGCTCGGCCAGCGCCTGCAGGCGCGGCATCAGGCTTGTCCTGACGACGATCGTGCCGCGATATGGCCCGGCGATTTCGCGTGCCTCCTCGCCGACCCAGTCCGCAAACCAGCTGCCCGAGCGGATTGCAGGCCGGCTCGGTCGCAGCTCGGCAAAGTCCCGCTTTGCCTTTGCCGCCTCCGCCTCGTCCAGGCGCCCTACGGCCACCATCGCGTCGAGCACGGATTCGGTCCGGCGGCGCGCGCCGTCCGGGTTCTCGAGAGGATTGAGCTGCGACGGCGCGCGAATGATGCCGGCGAGCATCGCCGACTCGCCGGTGACGAGTTCTCCAGGCTCCTTTCCGAAATAGATTCGGGCAGCGGCCGGTATCCCGGTTGCGCCGGCGCCGAGATAGACGTTGTTGAGATAGCGGGTCAGGATCTCATCCTTGCCGAGCCTGTGATCGAGCCACAGGCTGATCGCCGCCTCCTGGATCTTTCTCCTCAGGGTGCGCTCGCTCTCGAGATACTGGATCTTGACCAGCTGCTGGGTGATCGTGCTGCCGCCCTCGACGACCGTGCCAGCCCTGAGATTTGCGAAAAAGGCGCGTGCTATGCCCTTAACGTCGATGCCGGGATGTTCGTAGAAGCGCCGGTCCTCGGCACTGATCACCGCGTCGACCAGCGATTTCGGGAACTCTTCGAGGCTCGCATAGCCGCCCTGGTACGGCCCCTGGCTCATCAGCTGCTCGCCATCCGAAGCTTCCAGCACGACGACCGGCTTCAGCGACCCGTCGGCAATCGCCTTCCAGGGTGTGTCCCGCAGCGCCCAGACGGCAACGACGACGGCGGCTGCCAGACAGGGGAGAGCGATCAGCCCGAGTCCCATGAGGGTCTTCGTCATGGCACCCCGTCCTCGGGGACGGTCCCGCGGCCGCGCCAAGTCTGCCCGGCGGGCCGGCGCACGACGCTGCAGGCGGCCGGCGCGTGCGGAGGCGTGCCGCAGCTGCCGGTCAAGAGCGGCGAGAAATCCCTTCAGGCTCTTCGGCACCTCCCGTTTCAGGCGTGCGGCCATATGGGCGGAAACGGACTTCAGGTCCTGTCGAGAACCGGGAAATTCCCCCAGCCTGTTTGCCGCCTCCCGTTTCAGGCGGTCGGCCGCGCGCGCGGCGGCGGATTTGAGGTCCAG
>JAJFMR010000013.1 GCA_020696915.1 Rhizobiaceae bacterium
CCCGCTTTGCAATTGTCGAGTACCAGCCGATGTTCGCTCCAAGGTCGATGAACAGGCCATAGTGTGCAAGCAGGCGCCGCACGATCTCGGTCTCGAGAGGTTCCCAGGTGCCGTGTGCACCAATCTCGCGCGATACGTAGTCGTCACGATCGCCGTGAATGCAAAACGTGAAGCTCGGGATACCCTTTATGTCGATCAATCGCTCCGTCGCGGCGTGGGTGACGACCATCTGGGATGCCCCGTCTCCGTCACGCCGAAGACCGTCAACGCGTGCCTCGAGAACACTGATCCGCTCATTGATGCGGGTCTCGAGCGCGCTGATCCGTTCTTTCATCCTGCGACGTGAACCGCCGATGAGAGCGAAGAGCCGCATCATTTCTCGTTGTACCTTCGCATCAACATCCCCTTTCGCAACGTGCCCTGTGCGCCAACAGGTCATTAGGCAAGCTTGTCCATCTGTTCAATGGCCGAACGGCGGAAAGGCGGGTTGGCGGAAGTGGGGAGACGGGCAGCACTGGCGCCAGCCCTTGCCGGGCCGGAGGCAAATGCCTCTTCATCGCGACGACATCATCCATCATCCTCCTTGCTGTCGCAGGTGCGAGGGATAAAGTTCGTCTGTCGACCTTCCCGCAGCATGCAGCCAGGAGAGATCAACCATGTGCAACCAGTGTGTTATCGATGGTGTGAAGAGAACGATGATGTCGCGCCGTTCCCTGTTCCGGGGGGCAGCCGCCACCAGCGCCGTGGCGGTCGCGGCAGGGATGATCCCGGCACGGCAGGCGTTTGCGCAGAGTTCGGGCAAGGTGGTCGACCTGACCCACGCCTACGACTCGGATTTTCCTACCTTCGACGGCAAACCGGGCATTCTCTACGAATGGGCGGTGAAGATCGAAGAGAGCGGCTATCAACTCCACAAGCTGACCATCTTCGAGCACACAGGCACGCATATCGATGCGCCGTTCCATTTCAGCAAGGACGGGAAGAGCGTCGACCAGATCGAGCCGCAGACCCTGGTCTGTCCGCTCTGCGTGATCGACATCACCGCCAAGGCCGCCGAGGATCCGAACGCCATGGTGGAGGCTTCGGACGTCGAAGCCTGGGTTTCGGCGAATGGCGAGGTCCCGGCCGGGGCCTGCGTGGCGATGCTCTCGGGCTGGGCGGCGAAGGTCGGGGAGCCTTCCTTCCGCAACAACGAGGCCGGCGAGTTCGCCTTCCCCGGATTCGGCAAATCGGCGACCGACCTCCTGGCCGGAATGAACGTAGCGGCAATCGCCGTCGACACGCTCTCGTTGGATCCCGGCAACTCGGCCGATTTTGCCGTGCACAATTCGTGGCTGCCGGGCGGGCGATACGGGATCGAGGCGCTCAACAACCTCGATGCGGTCCCGGCGAAAGGCGCCACAGTGGTGGTCGGCGCCCCTAAGCACAAGGGCGGCACCGGCGGACCGGCCCGCGTGATGGCGCTCGTCTGATGACGACCGTGCCGCTTCTGTCGGACGCGGAGGCGGGCGCCCGAGGCACTCGCCACCTTCAACGACATAAGAAGCAGGCGCCGGACCGACCACCTCCATGATTCTGGCGCCCCCTGGCGAAGAATCCGCGCAGTTGCGGCTTGTCTGGGAACGCCTGCAGGGCGTCAACGACTGTTTTACTGCCTCCACTCCCACACTGCGGCAGCAAGGGCAAAGGCATGACGCCGTAGATGCATGGGAAGCTGCTGGCGGTCGTCGCCATGGCCAGCCAGACCGATGATGCGCTGGCTACGGCGCTGGGCGTCGAGCCGGACGAGGCCTTCACCGCCTGAGCCGGGATAAGCATGGGGTGAGGGCGTGGGCGGCGCTCAGGCCGCGATCCGGTCGTCAAGGATCGCCAGGTTCCGGCCGAGATGCTTGGCCCGGTAGAGACGTTTGTCGGCGGCGCGCATCAATTCGGACACGGTGGCATCCGGCGCGCAGGTGATGCCGCCGATGCTTACGGTGAGTGGCATCGCATCTTCATCGCCCGGATGAAAGCGGATCAGCTCCACCTCGCGCCTTATGCGCTCGGCGACGCTTTTGGCTTCCTCGCCGCTGGCGCCGGCGAGGAAGGCGCCGAATTCCTCCCCGCCGATGCGGCCCAGCACGTCGCAATTGCGAATGGAGCGGGCAATTGCCGCGGCAATCTCGAGCAAAGCGGCATCGCCCGTCGGATGGCCGAAACTGTCATTGATCTTCTTGAAATGATCGGCGTCGATGATCAGCAGCGCGCCGCGATCGGTCCTGCGGCGCGAGTGGTCGAGCGCGGCAAAGAAATGCTCTCGCTTGAGCATGCCCGTCATGTCGTCGCGGCTGGACTTTTCCTCGAGAAGCCGGTGCGCCTCGGCAAGCTCCGCATGCGCCCTGGCAAGTTCGCCATTGGCGTTTTTCAGGCGGTCGGCCTGCCACAGGCCGAAGGCGCTCGCCGGCCAGGCGAGCATCAGCGGACAGATGGTGAGGAGCAGCCAGGCGTTGCCGTCGATGTCGCCGCCCAGCGCGGGCACCATCGTGAACGCAAGAAAGAACGAGGCGATGAGCGACGAGAACGCCACCAGCGCCGACTTCAGCAATATGGGACTCAAGACGCACTGCCTCCCGCCAATTCCGTCAATGACAGGAAGCGTTGAAGGAGGCTCTTCGGCCAGCCTAAAACCTGACGGAACGCGGCCTGCCCCCGCCCACACGACCCCCGCCGCGTGCCCAGACGGTGCATCGCATGGATAACCCGCCCGGCGCTCCTTCCCCCAAATGAACACTATCGAGCGGCATCGGTCAAATGTCTGAACATCTGCTATGAGACCGGCATGACAGAGCTGCCCGATCCCGCCCGATTCTCGCATGTGACCGACTGGGTATTCGACCTCGACAACACGCTCTATCCGCATCACTCCAACCTGTTCTCGCAGATCGACGTGAAAATGACCTCATACGTGTCGGATCTGCTGCGCCTGCCCAAGGAAGAGGCGCGCAAGCTGCAGAAGGAGCTTTATCGCGAATACGGCACGACGCTCAGCGGACTGATGGCACGGCACGGGATCGATTCCGACGACTTTCTCGAAAAGGTCCATGACATCGACTACACATGGCTGGTACCCGACCCAGTGCTCGGCGCCGCGATCCGGCAGCTGCCCGGCCGCAAGTTCATCTTCACCAACGGCAATCGGAAGCATGCCGAACGCACCGCCCGGCAACTCGGCATTCTCGACGACTTCGACGACATCTTCGACATCGTCGCGGCGGGTCTGACGCCGAAACCCGCGCGTCAGACCTACGAGAAGTTCGCCGAACTCCATGCGCTCACCGGCCCCAACGCGGTGATGTTCGAGGATCTGGCGCGCAACCTCGCCGTACCCAAGGCACTCGGCATGACCACGGTGCTGATCGTGCCGCGAAACTTCGAACCGGCGTTCTCCGAGATATGGGAACGCGATCCGGCCGACGCCGACGATGTGGATTTCGTTACCGACGATCTGTCGGCGTTCCTCAACGCGGTTGTTCGACAGGCGCCTTGACGCTGCCACCGCCGACGCTGTCGGGATCTTGCGATTCAAGCCATTCCTCGAGCCGCTCGATCCGGCGCCGCAGCCGCGCTTCGGCGTGGGGCGGGCTGGCACTGGCCGCCTTGCCCTTTGCAAGAGCCTCGTCACGCCCTCCGATGTCGTGTCCCTGAACCGTCCTCTGCGCCATGGCCGATCTCCTTGCGGCCATAACACGGCAAGCGGCCGCGACGTTCCGTAAGGGCTTCGGGGTATCCCGAAAAGCATCTAGTCTAATGGGCGGAATGGTCTCCGCCTGCCGCCCTCACCGGCAAATCGATTTCGACGCTCCCAGCCCTCTCGAATTGCAGCGTGACCGGGACGCTTTCTCCTTCCCTGAAAGGTTCGGAAGGGGACATGAACATCAGGTGCAGACCACCGGGCTTCAGCTCGACCGTGCCGCCCGCAGGGATCTCGAGGCCACCTTCGACCTGCCGCATCACCATGATGTCATTGGCCATTTCCATCCTGTGGACCTCGACCTTGCCTGCCGCGGGCGAAGATGCCGACAGCAGCCGGTCGCCGCTACCCTTGCTGGTGACCGTGAGATAGCCGCCGCCGGTCGGCTGCCCAGGGAGCATGGCGCGCGCCCAGAAGCTGCCGATTTCGAGGTCGCCCGCCTCGACGGTGGCCGGCCCCTGCGCGGCATGACCGGTGCCGGCGATCCGGACGATTGGGGCGTTGCGCGACGGTGGTTCATGGGGGAGGATGCTTCCAGCTCCCGCCAACGCCCGAATGTCGCCGGCCGCCAGGGACCCGAGGAGAATCGTTGCTGCAAGGCAGTAGGTCGGAATTGTCGGCATCGGGGAGTTCCTCATCGCGCGGCAGGCAATAGACCACCGGGTGTAGAAAGGGAATGCGGGTGTTTGGCACAGTCGGGGCTTTGCCGTTCAGGCGAGTTCGTAGAAGCGCCTGATGATCTCCCATGCCTCGTCGGCCGATTCGACGAAGTCGATGATGTCCTGATCGCCGGGGGAAATCGTGCCCTGCTCGGCAAGGAAATCGAGGTCGATCGCCCGCTTCCAGAACGATTTGCCGAACAACATAACCGGAACCCGCTCCATGCGTCCGGTCTGGATCAGCGTCAGCGTTTCGAAAAACTCGTCCAACGTGCCGAAGCCGCCCGGAAACACGGCCACCGCCTTGGCGCGCATCACGAAATGCATCTTGCGGATGGCGAAGTAGTGGAAGTTGAAACAGAGCTCGGGGGTAACGTAGGCGTTGGGCGCCTGCTCGTGCGGCAAGACGATGTTCAGGCCAATGGACGGCGCGCCGACATCGTCGGCGCCGCGATTGCCAGCTTCCATCACTCCCGGGCCGCCCCCCGTCACCACAACGAATTCGCGGAAATACGAGGCGGCGGAATGCTCGGAGCACAGCCTCGCGAAACGGCGAGCTTCCTCGTAGTAGCGGCTGTTGCCTTCCAGATTCCTCTCCTGCTCCTCGTTCTTCGCCGCCCAGGCATGGCCCCCGGGCTCCGGAATTCGGGCGCCTCCGAACAGGATCACGGTCGAGCGTATGCCGCGCTCGGCGAGGATCATCTCGGGCTTGAGGAGTTCGAGTTGCAGCCTGACGGGACGCAATTCCCGCCTCGTCATGAAGTCTTCGTCGTCCCATGCCAGGCGATAGGTCGGCGCCGTCGTCTGCGGCGTGATGGGCACGCTCCGGACGCGCTCGAGGTCCTCGTCGGCGTGCGGAAGCGGCGTCCACCCCGCCTTTTCGGTCGGATTCATCGCTGCTCGATTTCCTTCCCCTGGTTTGCTGCGCCGGCCTTGCCGGAGGCGGCGTCGCCGGACGGCTCGGCCGCGGCGTGATTGACCCTCTATAAGGCTTCAAATAGGGTCCGCCCGATTTTCAGATAGTCAAGAGCGCAAACCCTAGCCGCCGGCGCTTAACAGCCTGTGTAACGGAGACTTCGATGACGACTGTCGATCTCGAAAGAACGATCGAAAGGGCTTTCGAGGAACGCGACGGGATTTCGGCGGAAACGCGCGGTGAGGTTCGGGATGCAGTCGAGACCGCGCTGGAACTGCTCGACGGTGGCAAGGCGCGCGTCGCCGAACGCGACGATTCGGGCACGTGGGTCGTCCATCAATTCCTCGGATTTCGAGAAGGCCGGCTTTCGCGCCGTGCCGTCGGCCATCGTGCGGCGCTCGGCCTACGTCGCCCCCGGCGCGGTCCTGATGCCGTCCTTCGTCAATGTAGGCGCGCATGTCGGGTCGGGAACGATGGTCGATACGTGGGCGTCCGTGGGCTCCTGCGCACAGATCGGCAGGAACGTGCATCTGTCGGGCGGCGTCGGCATCGGCGGCGTGCTGGAGCCGATGCAGGCCGCGCCGACGATCATCGAGGACGGCTGCTTCATCGGCGCACGCTCCGAAGTCGTGGAAGGCTGCATCGTGCGCGAGGGCGCCGTGCTCGGCATGGGCGTCTACATCGGCCAGTCGACCAGGATCGTCGATCGCGCCACCGGCGAAGTCTTCCACGGCGAGGTGCCGGCGAACTCGGTCGTCGTCTCGGGCACCATGCCAGGCAAGCCCCTCCCCGGCGGCGAGCCCGGTCCCGGTCTCTACTGCGCAGTCATCGTCAAGCGGGTCGACGCCAAAACCCGCTCGAAAACCTCGATCAACGAACTGCTGCGCGATTGATACCCGAACCGGATGGGCGCACTTTCCCATAAGAGGCGGAACAGCCTTGCATAGCCACGGACGGCATCCCCGTGCCCGATAAAAACCAGCTCCTCTGGCTGTTCTTCCGCTTTTCCGGTCGAATCAGCCGGGCCGCCTTCTTCCTGGGCGGGCTGCTGCTCGCCGTCATCCAGGCTTTCTTCCTCTACCGGTTCGCCATGGTCCCGGAAGACAGTTCCGAGGGCCGGCTGTGGGCGACGGCCTTCATGCTGATCGTGCTCGTGTCGATGTGGTCGAGCGTTGCGCTCGGCGCCAAGCGGCTGCACGACATGGGACGGCCGGGAATCCTGGCCGTCAGCCTGTTCATCCCCGTCGTATCGATCATCGCCTTCATCGCGCTGTGCGCCTTCCCCGGCAGTCCGGGCGCAAACCAGTACGGGAAGCGAACCAATGCCCCTGCGGACGAGGCTTGAGCGACGGCTTACAACAGGCCAGGCAGCACGCACGCAAAAGGGATTGCTCCCCTCCGCACGTGCATTCACACCCGCTTTCGTTTGGGGTACTCCCGCAGCCGATGACACGTCCCACCGATCCCGCCGAAAACCTCGCAACGCTCATCCGATGCCCCTCCGTCACGCCGTCTGAGGGCGGCGCTCTTTCGGCGGTCGAGGAGATGCTCAACCCGCTCGGCTTTGCGGTCGAACGCCCGGTGTTTTCGCAGTCGGGCACGGCCGACGTCGAGAATCTCTATGCAAGCCGTCCCGGCGACGGCCGGCATTTGATGTTCGCCGGCCATACCGACGTGGTGCCGCCAGGCGATCCCGCATTGTGGACGCATCCGCCCTTCGCGGCGCACATCCAAGGGGGCGAGATTTACGGACGCGGCGCCGCGGACATGAAGGGTGGCATCGCCTGCTTCGTGGCGGCCGTCGCACGCCGCATCGAGCAGCGGGGCAATCCCGGAGGCCGGCTGTCGCTGCTGATCACCGGCGACGAAGAGGCAGCGGCAATAAACGGCACTGTCAAGCTTCTCGCGTGGGCGGCCGGACGTGGCGAACGCTGGGATGCCGCGATCGTCGGCGAGCCGACAAACCCCGAACGTATCGGCGACATGATCAAGATCGGCCGAAGGGGTTCGGTGTCGGGCGCAGTGACCGTCAGTGGCCGGCAGGGGCACGCTGCCTACCCGAACCAGGCCGACAATCCGGTGCGCGGCATCGTGACGCTCGCCGCCGCGCTGCTCGGGCCGCCATTCGACGACGGCACCCAGAACTTCCAGCCGACCAATCTCGAAATAACCTCGATCGACGTCGGCAACACGTCGACGAACGTCATTCCGGCGACGGCCTCGCTCGCCTTCAACATCCGCTTCAACGACAACTGGACGGTCGAGACCATCCAGGCAGAGGTCCACAACCGGCTCGATCGCGCCAGCCGCCGGAAGACGTATCGACGCGGCCGTGCCGAGCCGATCGGTTTCGAACTGAACTGTCCTCACCCGCCCTCGCCGGTCTTCATCACCCGAAACGAGGCGCTGATCGAGACGCTGAGCGGTTCGATCGAGTTCGTGACCGGCAAGAAGCCCGTGCGCTCCACTTCAGGCGGCACGTCGGACGCGCGCTTCATCAAGGATTATTGTCCGGTCATCGAATTCGGACTGATCAGCAAGACCATACACATGGTCGACGAACGCGCGTCGCTCGCAGACCTCGAGTCGCTGACCGAAATATACGGCCGGTTTCTCGATGACTGGTACGGCTGCAGCTAGATGCCCTCGATCGAGCATATCCAGCTCTACATGACGGCCGTCTGGCGCATGATGACGGGCCGGGCAGACGGCTTGCGGATGCTTGACCTGTCGGTTGACGGATTCTGGAACTCTTTCTTTGCCATCCCTGTCGCGCTGCCGCCGCTGGTCATCGGCTGGGTCGGGGTGGTCAACGATCTCGGACCGGATGCCGCCGGTCTCGGCGGGCGCCTCTCCGTCCTCCTGCGCCTCGCGGCGATCGACTTCGCCTGCTGGGTCGTGCCACTGGCCGGACTCGCGGCGGTCGCCGTCCAGGTGAGGATTGGAGACCGCTTCGTCCATTACGTCGTAGCCAGCAACTGGGGCTCCGCACTCATTGCATGGCTGATGCTGCCGCCAGCATTGCTGAAACTCCTCGCGCCATCCCAGGTCGAGATGGTCTCGCTGTTTTCGCTGGCGATGTTCGTGGCATCGGCCGTGCTGACCTGGCGGCTCACCAACGTGGCGCTGGGCAAGGGCGCGGCGGTCGCCAGCGCGACGTTCGCGGGCATGTTCTTCGCCTCGCTGGCGATTTTCTTCATCCTGCAGGCGGCGCTCGGACTTTCCGATCAGTTCCCGGGATAATCCACCCGCATGAGATAGAGCCCTTCAGGCGGCGCAACCGCACCGCAGCGGGCTCGGTCCCTCGCTTCGAGGGCCGCGCCGACCGCCCCGACCGGCCAGGCGCCCTCGCCGACCCGCTTCAGCGTACCGACCATCGAGCGGACCTGATTGTGCAGGAACGAACGCGCCGAAGCCCTGATCTCGATCACCTCGGCAGTCCTCGCCACGTCGAGTCGGTCGAGTGTCCGCACCGGGCTCGATGCCTGGCAATGGACCGATCGGAAGGTAGTGAAGTCGTGCCTGCCGGTAAGAGCCTGCGCGGCTTCATCCATGCTGGAAGCGTCGAGCGGCGCCGCCACCCACCATGCCCGCGACCGCTCCAGAACCGGTGGCGCCCGTCGATTGAGAATCCGATAGAGATAGTGCCTGGCGCTCGCGGTGAAGCGGGCGTCAAAATCGGCCGCCGCGCGGCTGGCGGCGAGCACGCACACGGTCTCGCCCGACAGCCTGAGGTGCGCATTCACCGCATCGCGCACCGTTTGCGCGGGCCAGTCCCTGGCGAGATCGACATGCGCAACCTGCCCTGCGGCGTGCACGCCTGCATCGGTGCGTCCGGCTCCGCGCAGCGACACATGCTCAGCGCAGAAATTCTGGAGGGCCTGTTCGAGCGCCGCCTGAACCGAGTGCTGCCCGGCCTGCCGCTGCCACCCGGCATAGGAGGTGCCGTCATACTCGATGTCCAGGCGGTAGCGCGGCACGAGGCGCCCGTCCCGTCAGGCGGCGAGTTCGGCGCCGAAGGCGGCCGGATAGGCGAGCCGGCCCGTTTCGGGCGCATCATGCCAGGCCAGCGCCTGCAGTGCTTCGCATTGATACTCGCTTTCGAACCGTTCCGCACGCTCGTGCGAGTAGCCGAAACGCCCGTAATAGTCGGGATCTCCGACCACGACGGAGAGCTTCTCGCCGGCCGCCTTCAGCCGCAGATGCGCCTCGCGGACCAGGGCGCCGCCAATGCCCGTTCCGTGAAACGATGGCTCGACGGCGAGCGGCGCAAGGGCCACCGCCGGAAACGTCGTGTGTCCCTGGGTGACCTGCAGCCTCGAAAACAGAATGTGACCGACCACCTGGCCTTCCTCCTCGGCGACCAGTTCCAGAATGGCGTCGCCGCCGGCAACCAGGGCATCTACCAGGCCGGCTTCCGCCGCCTGCCCGAAGGCATGTTCCTGGACGCGGCGGATCGCCTCGCGGTCCCTCGTCCGTGCATTCCTGATCGACATCATGCTCATGCCAGACTGTCTCCTTTCCCGATTCGTGCCCCGCGGAGGAACTCCTCAGCGTTAACCGGTTTGCCCCCCGCCCGCTGCAATTCCCGCAAGGCCACCGCGCCTTCTCCACAGGCGATGGTCAGACGATCATCGATGATCTCCCCGGGGTGACCGGTGCCGGAACAAGGCGCCGAACGAAGGAGCCTGATTCGCTCGGTCCTGCCGGTGGCGGTCATTTCACACCAGGCGCCCGGCGCCGGCGACAGGCCGCGGATGCGGTTGTGGACCTCGATGGCCGGCAGGGTCCAATCGACCCGCGACTCCCGCTTGTCGATCTTGCTGGCGTAGGTGAGGCCTTCGGAGCGCTGCGGCTCGAGAACCAGCGTGCCGGCTTCGAGTCTCGCCAGCGCCTCCACCAGCAGCGGCCCGGCCAACATGCTCAGGCGGTCGTGAACGTCGCCGGCCGTATCGAGAGCACCGATCGCTACCCTGCGGGTCAGCGCGACCGGCCCGGTGTCCAGTCCTTCCTCCATCTTCATGACCATGACGCCCGTCTCGCGGTCTCCTGCCATGACCGCCCGCTGGATCGGAGCAGCGCCGCGCCAGCGCGGCAGAAGCGAAGCGTGGGCATTCAGGGCGCCGAGCCGGGTGCCGGCGAGCACCCCGGCCGGCAGGAGGAGTCCGTAGGCGACGACCACGGCGACATCGGCGCCAACCGCCCCGAAGGCCGACTGCTCGTCGTCGCTCTTCAACGATATCGGCGTTCGTACCTGGATGCCCAGGCGTTCGGCCTCCCGCTGCACCGGCGAGGGCACGGGCCGCAAGCCGCGCCGTCCCGAGGGACGCGGCGGCTGCGTGTAGGCAGCCACGACGGAGTGGCCGGCGGCAGAGACGGCCCGGAGCGAAGGCACGGCGAATTCCGGGGTGCCCATGAAGATGATTTTTAACGGCATTCGATGGCGTTCAACGGCTTCGCGGCATCCGGGTCAAGCCGGCCGGCATTGACCCGCGGGAAGAAACAGGCGTGCGGAGCAAGAGAGATGCGCGAACGCCGCGGCCGAGCGTGTTCGGTCTCCTCAACCGACCATTCGTCTCGGCGGCTGGCGGTCCCTCGCCAGTTTCTTGAACTTCTTGACCACCATGTCGCGCTTCAGCTTCGAAATGTGGTCGATGAACAGGACGCCGTCGAGATGGTCCATCTCGTGCTGCAGGCAGGTGGCGAGCAGACCTTCGGCAGCGACCTCCCGCAGCTTGCCGTCACGGTCGAGATAGCGGACGCGCACGGTAGCCGGCCGTTCGACCTCGGCATAGTAGTCGGGTATCGACAGGCAGCCCTCCTCGTAGACCGAGGCGGCGGCTCCCTTCTCCACGATTTCGGGATTGATGAACACCTGCGGCGCGGCGGGCTCGTCCTCCCTGGAAAGGTCGATGACCAGCATCCTCAGCGGCTCGCCGACCTGGATGGCGGCGAGCCCGATCCCCGGCGCGTCATACATGGTCTCCAGCATGTCGTCCGCGAGCTTGCCCAATGCGCCGTCCACCCGCTCGACCGGCTTGGAAACCTGGCGCAGGACGGGATCGGGAAGAATGACGAGCGGCTTGATGGTCATCCGGCCTCACCTAGGACCTCGGGCGTGCATCGTCAACGGCGCCGGCGTTCGGCATGTTCCTGTTTTGATCTGTCACGGCGCGCCGAATCGGCTATGCTGCGGTCATGAACGATCTTGCGCTGCTCCTGTCCGAACCCGTCCTGCGTCTCGGCGCCACGGTCATCACCCTCGGCCAGGCGCTTGCGGCCGGCGCGTCCATGTTCCTTTGCCTCCTCATCTGGTTGATCCTGGCGCTCTGGCGTTCCGCCAGGGCCCGTTCCAACGCCGCCACCGAGGCCGCCGAGCGGGCGCGGGAAACCGAGCTCCGGATGACCGGGATCCTGCAGGCGCAGGCCGAGATGCAGGGCCGGCTCGGCGCGGTCGCCGAAGTGTTCGGGGCACGGCAGGCCGAGCTCACTCAGTCGATCAGCCAGCGCCTAGACGCGATGACCGGCCGCATCGGCCAGACGATGACCGATCAGACCCGGTCCACGCATGAGAGCCTGACCAGGCTGCAGGAGCGCCTGGCGGTGATCGACACCGCCCAGAACAACATCCAGTCGCTGGCCGGCCAGGTGGTGCAACTGCAGGCCATTCTCTCCGACAAGCAGACGAGAGGCGCATTCGGCCAGTCGCGTATGGAGGCGATCATCGCCGACGGGCTGCCGTTCGGCGCCTACGAGTTCCAGGCGACGCTTTCGAACGGCAATCGTCCCGACTGCCTCGTGAAAATGCCGAACGGCTCACCCTCGCTGGTCATCGACGCCAAGTTCCCGCTCGAGGCATGGAACGCAATCCGCGCCGCCGCCGAGCCGGCCGCCGGCGAGGCGCCGAGACATGCAGCCCAGGCTTTCCGGCGCGACCTCGAGATCCATCTCAAGGCGATCTCGGAAAAATACCTGATCGCCGGCGAGACACAGGACACCGCTTTCATGTTCGTGCCCTCGGAGTCGATTTTCGCGGAGATTCACGAGAAGTTCGAGGCGATTGTGCACAAGGCGTTCCGTGCCCGTGTGGTTATCGTTTCCCCGTCCCTGCTGATGCTGTCGATCCAGGTGATCCAGGCCATCCTCAAGGATGCGCGAATGCGCGAGCAGGCGCATCTCATCCAGGGCGAGGTCGCCAGGCTGATGGAGGATCTTTCCCGACTCGACGAGCGGGTACGCAAGCTGCACGGACACTTCGGCCAGACGGCAAGGGATATCGAGGACATTCTCGTCTCCTCCGGCAAGGTCGCAAAGCGCGGCCAGAAAATCGAGGCCCTGGAGTTCGGCAGTGCCGAAGGCGCCCCGGACGGCGACGGGTTGCCGGCTCCCGCAGACGCCGGGAAGGGCAAGCTCCGGCTGCGGGTCATCGAAGAAGCCTGAGTTCGCCCCCTGCCCTCTGACCGAAACGTGGAATGCGAACCGCCGCCGGGTCGGAGGCGTGACGCTTGCGAGCGAAGTAGCCGCCCGTCCGCCGGGGCGATCACTCGAGCACCAAAAAAAATCCGAAAAACTATTCCATTTTTCGGCCCGATGCCACAGGCTCGACAGGTTCCGCCTCAACCCGTCAGCTCATAAATCCCCAGCTTTCGGGATACTTTTTAGTTCCCAGTGGCCGACGAGCGTGAAGGACAAGCCGGAGGCGACCGCAGGCCCTTGACTGTTCTGGACGTGAAGACCGCGCCCGTAGACGATTCGGCCATGATGCGCGCCGCCAGATGCACAGCAAGATGCCGCTGTCGACTCCTGCCTTCGTTTCAGGATCAACCCGAAAAGCAATTTCCCCATCCGTTCGGCATCCGCCGGGCCAGGCTCTTGCGCGTCGGCCGGACTCTTGTTTCACTCCGCCGTCAGGATCTGGAGAGAGAATCATGGCCAAAGGTCAGATGCGCAGCAATAAGGAAGCCCGCAAGCCGAAGAAGGAAGCCCCCAAGAAGTCGCCGGCCGCGGCCCTGAAAGCAGCTCCCGTCGCTGCCACGAAGCAAAAAGACAAGAAGTAGCCAGGCGCACGCCTAATCGGGCGTCACGCGCAGGCAACGAATCCCCCGCGCGGCGACAAACCGTCGGCGCGGATCGGGGACACAATGAAACGATAGCGGGCGGGAGACTCGCGCCGGGCCCACTTAAATGCGCCGGCGGGCCTTCCGCGCCGCGTAGCGGGCATCGCGCTTTGCCTTGCGCTCGGCCTCGTCCGCCAGGAGCCTTGCGATCCGCTCGTTTTCTTCGGCTTCGCGGGCGGTGGCTTCCGCTTTCGCCACTTCCTCGGCCGCCAGTCGGGCAGCTTCCTCGGCGGCTTCGCGTTCGGCTCGCTCCCGGGCCTCCCGGGCCAGGCGCTCCTGACGCAGCCTTTCCTTCTCCGCAGCGCGTTTCTCGCGCGCCTCGAGAATAGCCTGCCGCTCGGCCTTGCGGGCCAGCACCTGCGGATCGTCCGGGCCCGGCTTCGACTTGAAGCGTTCGAGCAATGCCCTTTTCGCATCGGTCGCCGCATTGCGGCGCTCGAAGATGTCCTTTTCCTTATAGATGGCCAATGTTGCTTCCCTGAATACGTCGTGCGCCGCTTAGATACGCAGCAAACGCGATAGTTCAAGCGGAAATGCCGGAGACCGTCTCGAAATCCGAGTTCTGTGACCAACAGGGAACGGGCGAGGCGCCGGCGCGAGCGGCGAATGCACTGTTCACCGACCACGCCACTGGCAGCAGAGCGCTTCCGGCATTACCTGTGGCTCCGAAACCGGAATGGCGGAGACCAGGATGGAACTCGGCCTCTACACTTTCGCCGATGTCGGCACCACGTCAGGCGGAAATGCGATCGGTCCGCACCGGCGGCTGCGCAACCTCATCGAGGAGATCGAACTGGCGGACCAGGTCGGGCTCGACGTGTTCGGCCTGGGCGAGCACCACCGACCCGATTATGCTTCGTCGGCTCCGGCCGTGGCGTTGGCCGCTGCCGCCGAGCGCACCAGCCGCATCAAGCTGACCAGTGCAGTCACGGTTCTGTCGTCGGACGATCCGATACGGGTGTTTCAGCAGTTCGCAACGCTCGATCTCCTGTCGGGCGGCCGCGCCGAGATCATGGCCGGCCGCGGCTCGTTCATCGAGTCTTTTCCCCTGTTCGGCTACGACCTCGAGGACTATGACGAGCTGTTCGCCGAGAAACTTGCTTTGCTTCTCGAGCTGAACGAAGGCGAAAGGATCTCCTGGCCGGGTGGACGTCACACGCCGAAGATCGACGCGCGGGGCGTGTACCCGCGCCCCCATCAGGCAAAACTGCCGATCTGGATCGCCGTCGGCGGGACGCCGCAGTCGGTGGCCCGCGCCGGGGCACTTGGCTTGCCCCTGGCGCTTGCCATCATCGGTGGCGAACCGGCTCGTTTTGCGCCGCTGTTTTCTCTCTATCGCGAGGCGGCGGGGCGGGCGGGCGTCGACCCTGGGCGGCTGGCCACCAGCCTCAATGTCCATGGCTTCATCGGCGAGAGCACGCAGCAAGCCGCCGACGACTTCTACGGGCCGCAGGCCGAGGTCATGAACCGCATTGGCCGCGAGCGCGGATGGGGGCCCACAAACCGGGCGCAGTACGATCGATCCCGCGCCGCCGGGGGCGCGCTTTTCGTCGGCGACCCGGAACAGGTCGCCGAAAAGATCGTCGCGCAGCATCGGCTTTTCGGCAACGACCGGTTCCTTCTGCAGATGGCGATCGGCACGATGCCGCACGACAAGATGCTGAACGCGATAGAACTGTACGGTACCAGGGTAGCGCCGCTGGTGCGCCGCGAGACCGCAAAGTCGCCCGCCAAAATTCCGGCCGAGTGACCTGTTCGAGCGCCCCCGCCCTGACATGACAGAGGACTCCCTCGAGCGATATTTTCGCAGGATAGGCTACTTCGGCGCGCGCGACGCAAGCCTGCCCGTCCTGCAGGCGCTGCATCGTCTCCATCCGCAAGCGATTCCTTTCGAAAACCTCAATGCGTTTCTCGGCCTGCCCGTGCGCCTCGATGAGGCCTCCGTCGAGGCGAAACTGGTTGCCGGGCGGCGGGGCGGCTATTGCTACGAGCAGAACCTGCTGTTCATGCGAATGCTGAAGCTTCTCGGGTTCGAGGTCACCGGACTCGCCGCGCGCGTCATGTGGGGTCAGCCGGAAAAGGCCGTCACCCGGCGCAGCCACATGCTGTTGCGCGTGGAACTCGCCGGCCGGACCATGCTCGCCGACGTCGGCTTCGGCGGCCTGACCCCAACCGCGCCTCTCCGCCTCGATCCCGGGGTTTCACAAGTCACCCCGCACGAAGATTTCCGGATCGTCGAGGCCGGCGGCCTCTTCCAGGTCGAGGCGCACGTCTCGACTTGGCGTCCGCTCTATCGTTTCGACTTGTCCGAGCAGATCGAGGCCGATTACGAGATCGCCAACTATTTCATGTCGACCCATTCCACCTCGCCTTTCAGGTCGAGCCTGATACTTGCCCGCGCTTTGTCGGACCGCCGGCTGGCGCTTCGCGGCGGACGCCTCTCGGTGCACCATCTGACCGGCGGCATGGAGCAGCGCAATCTGTCGACGCCCGGCGAACTGACCGACGTTCTGGACGAACTGTTCGGCATCGCCATTGGAGACCGCGGCGAACTGGAGTCCGCGGTGCTCGCCAGGGGAATCCTTGGGCTGCCGGTTTGACTGGCCTTCTCCCCTGAAATACAAGGCGCCGGACCTGCAAGCCGGCCCATCGAGACAAGCCCTGAAGCCCCCTGATTCACAGCCGATGCAAGGCGAGCGGCCGGTGACGGACCGCTCCGTTCCTCTCGTCGTGCTCTATGCGCGAAAAGACGCATTCGGCGACGGGCTGCTCAGGATCCCCGCCTTGCGGGCCGCCCGCACGGCGTTCCCCGACAGCCGCATCGTCTATGGAGCCGGCGGGGGCTCCTCGCTGGAATCCGTACTGCGCAGGCATGTCGACCATCTCGTCGACGACTTCCGCACCGAGACGCCGCTCATCGACATCATAAGGGAAATGCGGCCCCGCCGCCGGCCTGCCGCCATCGTCGACTTCCGAAACGTCGTCCCGTGGCTTCTTGCGACACGCTTCGGTCTGGTCGGTCGGCGCATCCGATACGAGGCAAATTTCCCGGGATTCCTGCTGTCGGCTCCTCTCTGGACCATTCCAGGCGCCCGACCGGAGCACAATGCGTGGCGCTACCACCGGATGGTCGAACGCACGGCGGGGTCGAGCCTGCCTTTCGACCACACCCTGTCCGTACCCGAAGCTGCCCGGGCGAGGGCCCGGGACATCGTCGGGATGTTTGATCGTCCGCTCGTCCTCATCTCGGCGAACAGCGGTCCACGCAAGCGCCTGACCGACCAGCAGGCTGCCATGGTGGCAAAAAAGCTGATCGACGAGGGGTCAAGGGTCATCTACCTGCAATCGCCGGGCAAAGGCCCGACCATGGAGGCGCTAGAACCGCTCGAGCCTCGCCTGACGGTGGTCGGCCCTTCGCCGGAACTCGCGCCGGAGGAATTGCAGGACCTGTTCCTGGCGCTCGGCGAGGTTGCCGCGGCTTTCATCGGAGCGGAGGGCGGAATGACGCATTTCCTGTCGACGGTCATGACGCCGACCGTGGTGCTCAACCCCGGCAGCAACATCAGGCGCTGGCGGCCGCTGTCCGGCATGGTCGAGGTCGTCGAGGCCGGCGACGGCCGCAACGAAAACACGGACCCTGCGGCGATACTCGCGGCCGTCCACCGGCTGATCCAGGCCGGCCGCCGCGACCACCCCGACTACCTGTCGCGCAGTGCGCCCCTTTCGATGGACAGCGGCGCGCGCTGAAAAGACGCGCCCTGCCCGCTTTACCACCTTGTCCCTATCCCTGCCACAGCAGAGGCTGCCCGCCCGTGCGACGCCGGCTATCTCACTGCCGAGATCAGTTCGGCATCGGGAAAGCAGGTGGCGGCGAGACCGTTCTGCTCCTGCCACGCACCGATGGAGCGGCGGGTCTTGAAGCCGGGTAATCCGTCGGCGCCGCCGACATCATGGCCGCCCTGTTCGAGCCGGCGTTGCAGCGCCGCGATGTCGGAACGATAAAGTCCGCCAACCTTGCCCCACGCCGCCGCAAAGGGCCTGTCGCCATGTGCCATGCGATCGGCAGCATGGCCGATGAACAGTGCATAGAGGTCGCTCTCGTTGTATTCCTTGAGAACATAGAAGTTCGGCGTCACGATGAAGGCGGGACCCATCCGCCCCGCCGGCATCAGCAGGAAGCCCCGTTCTCTCGCTTCCTGTTGCGGAAAGGGCCTGCCGCCGACACGGGCGACCCCCAGTCTGGTCCATTCCGAGATGCTCCTGCCACGGTCTGGCCCTTCCAGCGCACAGGAGACGCTCTCCGGCACCGTGACCTCGAATCCCCAGTCGCGTCCCTTCACCCAACCATGGTTCATCAGGTAGTTGGCGATCGAGCCCAGCGTGTCAGGCGCCGATTTCCAGATATCCGGCCTTCCGTCCGTGTCGAAATCGACGGCATGCAAAAGAAACGATGTCGGCAGGAATTGCGGCTGGCCGAGCGCCCCCGCCCAGGACGACCTCATTGCGTCACGGCCGGCAAGCCCGCGCTCCAGAATGGCAAGTCCGGCCAGGACCTCCTTGCGAAACATCTCCCGGCGCGTCGACATGAAAGCCTTGGTGCCGAGCACCTCGAACGCGTCGTGGGGAATTTTCGCCGACCCGAAGCCGGATTCCCGTCCCCAGATGGCGAGCACAATTCCGGCAGGCACGCCGAACCGCTTTTCGATCGCCGCAAGCGTCTGCGCATGGCGGGCGGCGCGAGCGCGGCCACCGGCAGTTACGGCGCGGACCGTCTTTTCGGCGAAATAGCCGCCGGGCGAACCGAATTCCGCCTGGTGCTGTCTCTTCGGCACCTCCTGCCTGCCGCCGGGCAGGACCAGGTCGGGAAGACCGAGGTTCGGCCTTACCCCCGCGAAAGCGGCATCGAAAGTCTCTCTCCCTATGCCGGCGGCGCCGGCTTCCGGCCACAGATCGGTCTCGAGCCAGGCGCGGAACTGATCGTCGATCCTTGCCGCGGGAGCGGGAACGGCGACGAGAGCCGCGGCGATCGCCAGAAAGAACATGGCGAGCGGACGGAAGGCGCGGTACGTTCTGGCAGGGGCTCTTCGCATGTCGATAGCCGGGTTCTCGGGAAACGTCAGAACACGGTACGCGACTTCAGCGCTGCCGCAAGCGTGCCCTCGTCGAGGTAATCGAGCTCGCCGCCGACCGGGACGCCGTGCGCCAGCCGGGTGATCCGGACCTCGAAGCCGGACAGCTGATCGGTGAGATAATGCGCGGTCGTCTGCCCCTCGACGGTTGCGTTGACGGCAAGCACGATCTCCTTCACGCCGCCTGCCGCCATCCGATCGACCAGTTGTTTGACGTTGAGATCGTCCGGTCCAATGCCGTCGAGCGGCGACAGCGTGCCCCCCAGTACGTGGAAACGCGCGTTCATCGCGCCGGCCCGTTCCAGTGCCCAGAGATCGGCGACGTCCTCCACCACGATGATCATCGAGGCGTCGCGCCGCGGATCGGTGCACACCAGGCATGGGTCCGACGTGTCGACATTGCCGCAGATGGAGCAGACGCGGACCTTCTCGGCGGCCTCGGCAAAAGCCGCGGCCAGAGGCGCCAGAAGCTGCTCCTTCTTCCGGATGAGATGCAGTGCCGCACGGCGCGCGGAACGCGGCCCCAATCCAGGCAGCTTCGCCAGAAGCTGGATCATCCGCTCGATCTCCGGGCCGGCAATTCGCTTCGACATGACACTCCGAAATAATTATGGAACGCCTGCGCGAGCCAGCGTCAGGACGCGAGGCAGCCCCGGCGAGGGATCGGCATCGTCGGCGCCCGCCTTCAGAACGGCAGCTTCATCCCGGGAGGCAATTGCATGCCGGCGGTCAGCGCGCTGGTCTTCTCCTGCATGAGGCTTTCGACCCGCGCCCTGGCGTCGTTGTGGGCTGCGAGCAGAAGATCTTCCAGGATCTCGATCTGTTCCTCCTTGAAGAGGGACGGGTCGAGCTTCAGCTTCTTCATCTCGAACTTGCCCGTCAGGGTCACGCTGACCAGGCCACCGCCGGCCTGGCCGGTCGCCTCGAGCGTCGCGATCTCCTCCTGCATGGCCTGGAACTTCGCCTGCATTTCCTTGGCCTTGCCCATCAGGCCTAGAAGGTCCTTCATGATAGCCTCCGTCACAAATCGGTTTCGTCATCGTCGTCCGGTATCCTGTCCGGCGGCAGATCCGGTTCGTCGCCGGACGCTTCTGTTGCGTCGGGAATGCGCACGTCGATGATCCTGGAGCCCGGGAACCTGGCCAGGATTGCCGCCACCGCCGGATCGTTCCGGGCATCGACAAAGGCGCTTTCGCGCCGGGCAGCTTCCTTTTCGGCGAGTGTTTGACCGCCTTGTTCCCTGGAGAGCACGACCATCCAGCGCCGGCCCGTCCAGCTTTCCAGCCGCGCCTTGAGGTCTCCGGCCAGCGTCTTCGGGGCATCGCCCGCCAGGCCGACGTCCAGCCGGCCGGGTTCGACGCGCACCAGGCGGACATAGCTCTTCAATTGGGCCTTGAAGAGGCCGTCGCGATTGGCCTCTGCAAGCGAGGCGATATCCTCGAGCGAAGCCACCGGCACGTCCGGGACGGCCTCGGGTAGCGACAGCGCAGTTGTCGGAGCCCCGGCCGGCACCGCGCCGGCGCCGACCAGCCGCATGGTCTGGCCGCCGCCCTCGCTGGCCAGCGCGCGCGCGGCGGCCACGGCATCGCTTCCCGATGATCTCGGCGTACGGGCGGGCCCGGCCGGACGGACGGGACCTGACGGAGCCGGCTCGTCGCCGATGGCCTTGAGGGCCTCGTCCAGGGTCGGCAGATCCGCGGCATGGGCGATGCGGATCAGCACCATTTCGGCAGCACTCACCGGCCGGTTTGCGGCCTGGACTTCGGGGATGCCCTTGAGGAGCATCTGCCAGGCGCGGGACAACACCCGGACGGACAGCGACGCGGCGAACTCGGCGCCGCGGCGACGCTCCTCCTCCGACAGCGACGCGTCATCGGCAGCCGACGCCACGAAGCGCAACCGGGTCACTAGATGACAGAACTCCGCCAGGTCGGTGAGCACGGCGGCCGGGTCGGCGCCGACGTCGTACTGGGCGCGGAACTCCATCAACGCCGACCCGGCGTCGCCCCGCATCAGGTGCTCGAACAGGTCGACGACGCGGCCGCGGTCGGCGAGGCCGAGCATCGTTCGCACCTGTTCGTCCGTAACGGCGCCGCCGCCATGAGCAATCGCCTGGTCGAGAATCGACAGTGCGTCGCGGACCGACCCTTCGGCGGCCCGGGCGATCATCGCCAGCGCCGCCTCGTCAACGGCTATGCTCTCGAGAGCCGCGATCTTGCGAAGGTGGCCGGCAAGCAGTCCGGCGTCGACCCGTCTCAGGTCGAACCGCTGGCAGCGCGACAGCACGGTGATGGGAACCTTGCGGATCTCGGTCGTGGCAAAGATGAACTTGACGTGCGGCGGAGGTTCTTCCAGCGTCTTCAGCAGGCCATTGAAAGCCTGCGTCGACAGCATGTGCACTTCGTCGATGATGTAGACCTTGTATCGGGCCGACACCGGCGCGTAGCGGACCCGCTCGATGATGTCACGGATGTCGTCGATGCCGGTATGGGAGGCGGCATCCATTTCGATCACGTCGACATGGCGTCCCTCCATGATCGACCGGCAATGCTCGCCCTGAACGGCAAGATCGACGGACGGCTGGTCGATGTCGGCAGTCCGGTAGTTGAGCGCCCTGGCCAGTATGCGTGCAGTGGTGGTCTTGCCGACGCCGCGGACACCGGTCAGCATCCAGGCCTGGGCGATGCGACCCGTCGCAAAGGCATTGGTGAACGTCCGCACCATCGGCTCCTGGCCGATCAGCGCAGAAAAGTCGGCGGGACGATATTTGCGGGCAAGCACCCGGTAGCCGGCGGCGGCCTTGCCAGTAAGGTCGTATCCGGCTTCGCTCATGACGATCCTTCGGCTCCTTCGCCCGCGCCGGTCGACTCCGATGGCGCGTCCCGAGTGTCGCCCGTGCGGCAGCGCGCCGTCAATCTCGAGGGGCTGGCCGAGGTGGGTGGAAGGCGGGAGGCTGGAACAGTGACCCGTTCCGTGCTCGTTAGGGCTGCTTCCTTCCGGACCTGACCCGGTTGGCGAGTGGCGCGTCCACCACCAACCTCCCACGGTCCATATCGGCAATTTGCCTCGCGATTGCAAGTGCCGGCGACATGCGGGTGACGTGGGCCTGCCGGCTGCAGTTTTTTTGTGCTCGGGATCTGAATCATCCGAAAAGCGATTCGACTTTTCATTCCGATGCTTTAGCCTCGGCGAAAATCGAGGGAACGCCGATGTTGCCGGTCCCGACGGCCGGATTCACGCTGGACGCCCGGCTCGAGGCTGACAGCGAGCAGGTGATATGGCTCGGCCTGTGCGAACTGCGCCTGATGAACGATCGGCGCTGGCCCTGGCTGGTCCTGGTACCGCAGCGCCAGGGCATCGAGGAAATCCACGACCTCACGCCGCTCGACCAGACCATGCTGACGTTCGAGACCAACATGGTGGCCCAGGCGCTGAAGCGGATGACGGGCTGCACCAAGATCAATTCCGCAGCACTCGGCAACGTGGTCCGGCAATTGCACGTGCACATTGTGGCGCGCTCAGAAGACGATCCCGGTTGGCCCGGTCCGGTCTGGGGTCATGGCATCCGTGAGCCCTACAAGGCCGCGGACATTCACCGGTTTGCCCAGCGCATCAAGGCAGCGCTATAAGCCGCCTGTCCCGCCTCGGATCCGCTTCCAAGAGTCACCGAATGAACTTTCGCCTGTTCGATGCGCCGCTCGCCGAGCCGAGCCAGTTCGTCGGCTTCGCCGGCAACAGGGTCGACCGCCAGTCGGAGAACCGCAGCGACGATGCCGTCGAGGTCGCGTTGCAGGATCCGTCGGCCCGCCTTCTTCTTTTGGGCGGCGGACGGATCCGGCTGCGACCGGGAAACGGTTCCTTCGAGTCTCGTTTCACCAAGGACGAAGCGCGGGAGCTCGGTGCCGACCTCCAGAATGCGATCCTGCTCGGGACCTCGGATGGCCGCCCGCTGCTCGCCGCTCCGATGGACCGGGATCGGGAGAGCCCAGCGGACCCGGTCACGGCGATCGACTACCGATCGGCCTACACGCAGGGCCTGCTCGACCGGGCCGGGCTCGGCGAACTGGCGCAGGGCGCCTCCCTCCTTGCCTGGCATGATGCGCACCGTTTCTGCGGCAAGTGCGGACAACCGACTTTCGCGCGCGCCGGCGGCTACAAGAGGCTTTGTGGCGGCTGCGGCTCCGAGTTGTTTCCGCGCACCGACCCCGTCGCTATCATGCTTACCGTCACTCCGGAAAAATGCCTGCTTGGACGCGGCCGGCATTTCGTGCCGGGGATGTACTCGGCCCTGGCCGGCTTCATCGAACCCGGCGAGACGATCGAAAATGCCGTGAGGCGCGAGACTCTGGAGGAGGCGGGAATCAGGCTTGGCCGCGTCGTCTATCATGCGAGCCAGCCCTGGCCGTTCCCCCATTCGTTGATGATCGGCTGCTTCGGCGAGCCGCTGGACGACGAAATCAGGGCCGACACGAACGAACTCGAGGACTGCCGCTGGTTCCCGCGCGTCGAGGTGGCCGCGATGCTTGCCGGAGCCCACCCCGGCGGACTCGGGGTGCCCCCGTCCGGGGCAATTGCCCATCATCTGATCCGCGCCTGGCTGGACAGCGCCTGATCGGAAATGCCGTCAGTCGGCGACCTTCCACTGGTCGCGTGACTCGCTTGCCGGATAAACGCCTACGATCCGCACCTCGCGTGAAAAGAAGCGCAGTTCGTCGAGGGCAAGCGTGACGTTGGCGTCCTCGGGATGGCCCTCGATGTCGGCGTAGAACAACGTCGCCGTGAAGGCGCCGAGCTGATAGCTTTCCAGCTTGGTCATGTTGACGCCGTTCGTCGCAAACCCGCCCATCGCCTTGTAGAGCGCGGCGGGCACGTTACGCACCCGAAAGATGAAGGTGGTCATCATCCTGGCGGCCGGAGAAACCCGCTCGGCCCATTGCCGCGTTCCGGAGAGCACCACGAAGCGCGTCACGTTCGTATCGGTGTCCTCGACATTCTCCTCCAGGATGTCGAGCCCATACAGATCCGCGGCCAGGCGGGGCGCAAGCGCCGCCATGGTTCGATCGCCGGTCTCGGCGACAAGCTTGGCCGCGCCGGCGGTGTCGCCGGCGATCACCGGCTTCCAGCCGTTCCTGCGGATGTACTTTCGGCACTGCCCAAGCGCATGAACGTGGCTGTGGATGGTCTTGATCTCGGTGCGCGGAACCCGGGGCAGCACCATCAGCTGGAAATGTATCGGCAGGAAGTACTCGCCGACGATATGCAGTTTCGATTCCGGAAGCAGGTGATGAATGTCGGCGACCCGTCCGGCGATCGTGTTCTCGATCGGGATCATGGCGAGGTTGGCCTTGCCAGTCTCGACCGCGTTGAACGCATCCTCGAAGGTCGGGCATGGCAATGGCTGCATGCCCGGAAACATGTTGCGGCAGGCGGTGTCGGAATTCGCACCCGGCTCGCCCTGAAAGGCAATCCTGTTGGTGTTTTCGGATGGCATGATGGGGTCCAGTCAGCTGATAGGAAGAATGTCCCGGGCGCGCGCCAGGTCACGTGGCGTATCGACGCCGAGCGGAACGGCATCGACGATCTCGGCATCTATCCGCATGCCTGCCTCGAGCGCCCGCAGCTGCTCCAGCCGCTCACGTCTTTCTAGCGCCGATGGCGGCAGGGCGACGAACTTCTCGAGAGCGGCCCGGCGAAAGGCATAGAGGCCGATATGATGATAAAGCGCGCCTTCACCCCAGGGGGCGGCGGTCCGCGTGAAATAAAGCGCGCGCAGCCTGTCTCTGGCCAACGGCGAGCCGACGATCTTGACGACGTTCGGGTCGGTCCGCTCGTCGTCCCTGACGATTTCCGCACCGAGCGTGGCAATGTCGACGGCCGGGTCCTCGAATGGCCGCAGCACCGCGCCAATGGTTGCCGGCGCGATGGTCGGCAGATCGCCCTGGACGTTGACGACGGTTTCGACAAGCCCTTTCGGGTCGAGCAGCGAGAGCGCCTCGAATATCCGGTCCGAACCCGAGGGGTGATCGGATCGCGTCATTATCACTTCGAAGCCGGCCGCGCGAACTGCCGCTTCCACCAGCTCGCTATCGGTCGCCACGACGACACGGCCAAGACGGCTTTCGGTCGCCCGCTCGGCGACGTGGACGATCATCGGCCGGCCGGCAATGTCGGCGAGCGGCTTGCCGGGCAGCCGCGTCGAGGCCATTCGAGCCGGGATCAGAACGAGTGTGGACATTGGCGCGGGCGAGTGCGAAGGGCTTGGAAAAAGTGTCAAAACG